>JAKACI010000193.1 GCA_021821565.1 bacterium
TTGAACGGTCTCAATATTTCCGATTCTCTTTTACCGGAGTTTTTAGACATTGCCATAATTTATAATCTTCTTTATAATTGATAATTTTTTATATCGGATTGTGTAATGCTCGTTGTATCTTTGTCTTTAAAAACAGGCAGAAAATGTATAGATATCCATTGTTTAACTTGTATCGTTCTTGAGGAGTTAATAATATTTTTTAGATAATCCTGAAATAGATCGCCAAAGCTATTGATATTTTTATTTAAAACCGGCAGGTTATGTTTTTCCCTTGCTAAATCCGTCTGCATGGATTCTGCGATAAATTGAGCGGATTTTTTATCGGTAGTCTTGGTAGTTCCCTGATATCGCTTGCCTTGGTAGGTTATGCCGTAATACCAGATATCGCCGCCTTTTTTCCTGTAAATTGAAGCCATTTTAATAGTAGTAAATAGTAGTAATATGGTAGTAAAAATATGTCATTTCTATTCATATTTATACATTTTTATACATATATTTGTCAAGAAGTATTTTACCTAAGCGGCTTATTTACTGCGGTTTTTGTTGGTAGGCACGGGCGGTCTCGAACCGCCGACTTCTACCGTGTGAAAGTGGATATATAGCTTATAACTTATTGAAATTATTAACTAATAAGGCATATATAATTTTTATGTGCGCTAAAGGGTGATTATTTATTAAGGAAAAGAGATACTTAAATCTTTACAAATTTTACGGACAAGATTATCGTCAATTTCTTTATGCCTCGGAACGGTAGAATATTTATTTAAAATAGGATTATGCCACCATGAATGATTTGCACCCTCACGTTCAAACTGACATCCGCAAGCTTTTAAGTGTCTCTCAAGCTGTTTTCGCTTCATAAAGCTATAAGCTCTGTTTCAAAATCCGTTCCGGCTTCTTTTCTGGCTTCGGAGCGATATATATCAAAAACTTCTTTAAGCGCTGTTCTTAAAGATTCTATTAATTCCTCTTTGGTTTTTTCCTGACAATTTACGCCGGGGACTTCTTCTATCCAGCCGATCCACCAGGGACCGGATTTTTTAAGTATTGCTGTAAACATTTTTACACCTCAAATAATTTTATGTTAATTTTTTAAATTCTATACTATTTAAATTAAGCTCTTTATTATATTTTATGATTATTTTATCTTTATTTTCGTTATCTCTTTTCATAGATTTTAAATTTACATTAGTTTCAATATAATTATAAACGAAATAAGCTAAATTTACAGTCCATACAAATTTATCGATAATAATATTATTTTTTGAAATTAAAATAGCCGGAATATTATCAATTATAAACTTATGCATTTTTTTGGTTTCTAGTTCTGCTTCAAATGGTATCTTAATTTTTAAAGCTGTAAATATCTTGTTGATTTCATTTAATAAAAAATGTTCTAAAACTAAGTTTTTTTCGTCAATAATGTAGCCGAAAAGTTCTATTAATCTTTGCTCTATTTCTTCAGACGTTTTAGATTCGATAAAAGTTTTTGATACGATATAAAAAGATTCAAAATCTATTTTATAAATAGCGGAATATTCTTCAGCGCTTCCAGATTCGGCAATTAAAAAATCAATAGAAATATTTAAGAAATCAGTTATTTTTACAGTTATGTAAAAAGGAATACTTACAGTTCCTTTTTCATAATTAGTTAAAATTTGCTGACTTGTATTTAAGTAGTTTGCAAGTTTTTTTTGACTTATCCCATTTTCAATGCGAACCTTTTTTATTTTTTGTCCTAAATTTTTATAAAACTCTTTTTCTTCTTTTGTCCTTTCTCTTTTTCCCATATTTTATTTTTTAGCATTTATTTTAATTTAATTATAAATATATCATTTTAATTTATATAAATCAATAAATTTCATTTTATTTTAATTATCACTTGACAATACAAATTTAGTTAGTATAATATAATATATAACAAATAAAAAAGCACCGCAGGTCTCAATTCAAGCGAAGCTTGAGTATTGAGCAACTACTCTAAAAACTAAATTAATTAAAAAAATCTAATATGAAAACAAACATCGAAACTCAATTTTTAGATGTAATTCAAACTGCGAAATACTTAAATTGCCATAAGGATACAATTAGGAGAATGATCAATAATCGTGAAATAACTGCTTACAAAGTTAAAACTAAAATCTTAATTAGAATAAAAGATATAGAAGATTATCTTAATAAAAATAAAATAACGAGTTTTAATGAGCAAATAAAAAAAATAAATATAAAGAGATAAAGAGGTGATTAAAATAATGAAAAAAGAAATAATTGAAAAGTTAAAAGAGGTAAAAACAAAAATAAAAACAATGAACAAAAAAGATGACTACGAAGAATATTTGCGGCTCCGTGATGAGAGATTAAAATTAGAAGCAGAGCTTGCAGAAATTAAAAAAAAATATTATGCAGCGGTGGAACAGTCAGCAAAAATAAGAATGAGAAAAGGAAACGATCACAAAAAATTTATCTACGGCGGACTAATCGTTAAATATTTTGGTTATATTTCAGCTGAGGAATTAGAAAAAAAATTGCAAAATATAATTAATAACAATCAAAATATAAATCAAAAAAGCAATAAAGACGATGATATGAATGAATATTTTGATTCAGTAGTAGAGAATTATCAGCAGTAGAGAATTAATTTAGTTTTTAGAGTAGTTGCGGTTGCTCAATACTCAAGCTTCGCTTGAATTGAGACCTGCGGTGCTATTAAAAATAAGTAGAGGATTTAAAAAAATGGATTTCGGGAATTTAGGCGGAATTAGCAAATACACAAAAAGACCGAAAAGAGAAAATGAAAAATTGCATATAGTAAGTGGTTCTGCACGTGCAAATTTTTCATCTCATTCCGGCGGATTCAAAGGTAATATGTCTCATATTTTGTTTACGAACGCACAAAATATTTCAGGCGTTCAAAATAGGGGTAGAAGCTCTAAATTTGTTGATTATATTTGCCGTGAAAAAGAAGCTTTAGCGGTCTATGGCGATAAAGAGCATGCAAAGAAAGCTTTTAAAGATATTGAAGACGAATTGTTGCCGAAAAGGAAAAATGCAGTCATTCAGCGCAGATTAGTCGTGCAGCTTCCGCGCGAGTTTTTGAATTCTCCGGATAAAAATTTAGAAAAATTATCAAAAATGTTAGACGAAAAATATTTTGGCGCATCAAAAACTTTTGTCGCAGCTCTACACAGCGGCGGAAATGATTTTAAAAATACGCACTTGCACGTTGTATTTGCTAACGTTGATGAAAATTATAAAAACATTCGCGAGTACAATCCTAAAGATTTTGTCAATTCTATCAAAAAAGACATAGCGCAATTTATTAACCCAACTTCACCACTAAAGTCCAAAAACCCTTGATATTCCTATATCTCATTTTTTCTATGGGGACTACACGATATTTTGCAATAAAAATTTGAAATAAAATTGCAGGAGATGATAATGCCAA
>JAKACI010000194.1 GCA_021821565.1 bacterium
TCTAATATTAGCCTTGATAGTTTTTAAGCCTAATTGCCTGCACGCCGCAAGCCTCCTTTCTCCGCATATAAGATTATAATTACCGCTGCCGTTTTCTTTGACTACTATAGGCTCTAATAATCCGTGTGTTTTGATAGAATTTAAAAGTTCGTCGAACTCCCGACCGCCTAAATTTTGTCTCGGCTGCGTATAAACTATATTAATCTTGTCGGTTTCTATTTCCGTTTTTTCCAAAACGGTATCTTCTTTTTTTTCGCCGAGCCAAGAGAGCGGATCTTTTAATTCAAATTTTGCCATATTTTCCTCCGGTAATTTCTTTTGCAAGGTCTATATAATCCGCCGCGCATTTTGAATTATTTTTATAAGTATAAACAGTCTTGCACATTGCTTGAGCTTCTTTTAATTTAGTATCCGTCCTTATAACCGTTTTAAACATTTTATCTCCAAGCTGAGGTTTTAAAACCGACTCGTAAATCTGTTTGGAAACGGAAAGCCTTTTGTTGTAGCCTACGGCGAGGTATCCCATTATTTCTAATCCGTTATTGATTTTAGATTTGACTCTGTCAAAAGTATTAAGAAAATCGGAAAGTCCGTCCACGGCAAACTTTTCAAGAAGTATAGGCACTATTATCCGGTCTGAAGCGGCAAGGGCGTTAAGCGATATTAAACCTAAAGAAGGCGGGCAGTCGATTAAAATATAATCGTATTCGTCTCTTACGTCCTTAAGAGCGTCCTTTAAAATATATTCTCTGCCTATTTTCATAAAAATTTCAAGCTCTACGCCCGATAAAGAAATATTGGAAGGCACTAAATCGATGCCGTCAACGTTGATTATGACGTCTTTTAACGACGCCTTTTCCATTAAAACCGCTGATATTGATTTTTCCGGTTCCACTCTTTCGGTTAAATGAAGCGTAGCGTTTGCCTGAGGGTCTAAATCTACGAGCAGTACTTTTTTTGAAGCCAGAGGCAAGGTTAAAGATTTTGAAAGATTAACAGCCGTCGTAGTTTTACCTACGCCGCCTTTCTGATTTACGATAGAAATAATCATAAAAATCCCCCAATAATAGTGAAGTTAAATAAAAGTCCGCAATGCGGATTAATAAAAAAATATCACTTTAATAAATGTTTGTCAATACAAAATTTATTGACAATGTCATTTTAATATGGTATTTATTAAAACATTATGAAAAAAATATTGATTTTTATTTTTATTTTGGCCTTATTTTTTACGGTAAGAAATACATTCGCTTATAATATAGGAGACCCTGATGCTAAAATAAAAATTATAGAATACTCCGATTATGAATGCCCCTATTGCAGAAAATTTGAACTCAATGTATTTCCTTATATTTATAAAAACTATATTAAAAATGGCTATATCGATTGGGATTTTAGGGATTACCCGTTGGTAAATATTCATGCTTTCGCTTATAAGGCGGCGGTTATAGCCGACTGCTCCGGAAATAATTATATGGCGGTAAGGTATTATCTTTTTAAATATCAAAACGAATGGAAACAAACCGGAAATATATATAAAATATTAAAAAGATATATAAACATAAAGCCTGTGGAAACTTGCGTTAATACGAGATACTCCCAAAAGATAGTGGATAACGATTTAAGGCAAGCGTATAAATTGGGATTAAGAGCTACGCCGAGTTTTGTTATTTATAAAAACGGCAAATATTTACAGACTATAAAAGGATATCATAATAGCAGTTTTTGGTATTTAACTTTGAATTTTCTGTTATCCGAAAAATAATTTCTTTAACTGCCTCTTGACATAATTTTTAAAAGTTATATAATCTAATTAAGAAGTACTTTTAATCGCACCAATATGGAATTGAAATGAAAAAGAGTTGAGGATCACATTTCAATATTTTAATCGCACCAATATGGAATTGAAATGAAAAAGAGTTGAGGATCACATTTCAATATTTTAATCGCACCAATATGGAAGATACCCGGACAAACCTCAATTTGTCCGGTTTTTTTGTTTTTAATTTTATCATCTTACTCCATCCACACGTCCTCGATAGCTTTTTTTAACGAAATAGATTATATTAACTTAGCGGAAGAGGTAAAAGACTTGGGAAAATCGGAATATTATAAGCTGGAAAGCTATCTTGTAAATCTTCTTTCTCATATATATAAATGGGATAATCAACCGGAGTTAAGAACTAAGAGCTGGATGAATACGATAGCTAATTCCATATTTAATGAAGCCTTTAATAATGCGTGGAAAGAAGCAAGATATATAATATTTTCGATACCGATATAAAGATATATTTTTCCTCAATAACCTATAAAAAATCCTTTCATATTTGCGTTTTAAGGGCTTTGATTTTTCGTTTAAGTATAAAACCATTAACCTTTTTTATCGCCCTTGTTCCATACGTCGTCAACGGCCTTGCGTAAAGTGCTTGGCACTAAATGGCTATACCTTTTCGTCATCTGCGTCGTTCTGTGTCCCAGAAGCTCCCCAGTTATATATAGCGAAACCCCGTCTTTTACCATTTTGCTTGCGAATATGTGCCTTAAGTCGTGAATGTGCATATCCTTAAATCCTGCATTTTTGCAAGCCGTATGGAAAGACTTCTTAAAATCGCCTAATTTAGCCCCGTTTTTGTTAAATACATATAAACAGTCCTGTTTTTTTTCAATACCGCTCAAAAGTTCTTTTAAAGGCTTGCTGATAGGAATATATCTGTCGTATTTTGTTTTAGTCCCTTTAATCGCTATTACGTCGTTCTGCATATCCACGTCGTCCCATTTAAGGTTAAGAGCCTCGCCTTTCCGGCAGCCTGAAAGGATTAAGAAAGCTATTAAGTCTTTAGTAAGTTTATTGGAAGCTCCGTTAATCAATTTTAAGATATCTTCATCGGATAAAGTTTTAAGGCGGGATAATTCATTTAGTTTTTTAACGCCGGTCGCCGGATTCTTTTCGATGAGTCCCCTTTCAATGCAAAAATTAAAGAAATGATTTAAAGTATTTACTTCTAAATTTACCGACCTGAAACTTATTTCGGATTCTTTTTTGCCGATATTTTTCGGCATAGCCATAATTTCTATTTTTCTTTTTAATTGATATTCTTTAATATTAGATTGTGTAATATCCGAAATCTGTTTACCTTTAAAATCCGGCAAAAAATGTTTAGACAAATATATTCTTAATTCTTTGGTTTTATTATTAACCGAAAGCGATTTTATATATTGCTCCCATGCCGTCAAAAAGATATAATTATTTTTAACCGGCATGCTGAATTTTTTCCGGACCAAATCGGCTTCGATTGTATTTGCGATTTGCTGGGCGAGTTTCTTATTGTCGGTTTTGGTAGAACCACGGTATCTGAGTCCGTCAAAACGGATTTGATACCAATAAATATCGCCTCTTTTGTAAATATTTGCCATATTTTAGCCGTAAAGTAATG
>JAKACI010000195.1 GCA_021821565.1 bacterium
CGATCTACAAAAATATATGACGTTTCCGTTCGCGAGGCTATAAGCCGAGATTTGAGCAGTCATCCAGAAAATAAATTTATACGGAAGAACTAAAGTAATAATATTATTTTTTATAACGTTCAATTTAATGATTTAATTATAATTAATTATGCATATTCATATAAATTTTCCGATTTTCCGCCCGCTCTCAACTGTTCTAAATAAGCTTTATATTCTTCTTCCGACTTTTTCCAGTCAATTCCCATTTTTTCGCATAGCGGTCTCCAGTCTGTCGTATGCCATTGTAGCTGTACTATTTTATAAACATCGGCTCCGCAGGCAAGCGCAGCAAACATAACATCTGCCATAACCGGAACCTGTTCGGTATAACCTATAGCTTTTCCTATCCATTGATTTTTATCAAGAGTAGTAGTGCATCCTGTATCTTGCGTTATACAAACATCGGAATTAGCTTCTCGCACCATAGGTCTTATTTTTCTGTCCATTACAAACGACCTTGAAGCTTCTCTTTCAGTTAATATATGTCTGAATCCAAATCCGCAGCAATCATACCATGTAGAGTAATCGGCAACCTGGGCGCCGAGAGCAAGTGCAACGCCTGTAGAAACGGCAGTTCTTTTTCCTGCATAAATATCTTTGTCGTAAATGCAATCTTCAGGGATCATTTTATAACAGTGGCAGGCGGGATGGACTGTCGTGATAATATTGCTTAAATCGTATTTTTTAAGTTTGGCAATCTCAAATCTCATAACGTGAACCCATTCGCTATAATGAACAATTTCTTCAGGAAGTACAAGCTCTCTGCCTATTTTATGCATTATTCTTCTCACTTCGTCTCTTAATTCTTTATTTTCAACAAGAAGGTTGCGCATTTCCTTATAATCGCCAAAAGAGGTTGCGCAATGTATCAACGGAAATAATCCTAACTCGTAAGCTCTGTGAAAATTTCTGACTGCAACGGCGGCAAGACCGACAGGATTAGAAGTAGCGGAGCCGTGGTAATTCCATGCCGTACAGGATGTTTGATTTCTTTCGTCAATGTATTCGGTGCCGAATTTATTCATAAACCATAAAAGAGATACGGGGTAGCCCGGAATATTTCCGCATTGGCCGCAAGATTTATGGTGCCATAATTTGTTTGTAGGTATTTTCTTTTTCCGTCCAAATAAGGTTTCGGCTTCAATCGGTTTATTTTCATCCGTAATGTGAATTACTTTTATTTCCCCTTTTGCTTCCAGTTCTAAAAGCTCCTCATGAATATTTTCAATTTTTCTGCCTGCAATATGTCTAAAATCTGATTTAACATCGGCAAGCCCCAATCTGTTCCTAATCTCAATAGCCATATTATGTTCTCCCGATTAATTAAAATAAATAATATATTATTTTAATAAAATAATGCTCTATTATACGTCTATACGTCAGTTCAGTTTATATGTTTATACAATAAATATTATAAGTAAAAAATTACATTATTATTAAAATTAAACTGATTTATTATTATTTATTAAATTACATTATTATCATTAAATAATATTAATTAATTTGTAAATTGTAAAACAATTTTATTCGCCCTTATTCGCTTCTAACATCGTCAACAATATCCTGAATTATTTCATATAATGCAGGGTCTACCACTTCTATAATTTTAAACACGCCCGCTTCTTCAAAAATAGTATAAAGTTCTTTCATTGTTTCGGGAGCGACATCCCATGCAAGATTTGTAACTTGAAGCGTAGGCATCGGAATAGCTTTTCTTTTTAGCGGCAAATCTTGAGAAGCATATCCTATATGCGGTCCCCAATCAGGAAAAAAATCAGGCTGAATCATATCCGGAGATAATTGGTTTCCATAGGCGGTTAATTTCAGAAGAACGCGCGAGTAAGGTTTTAAAACTTTTTTTGCAGATTCAAACCCTCTTCTGACTGAAATTTCTCTTAATATTGCAATAACGCCGCCCGGGTTATTTAAAAAAGGACAAATCATAGCGCATGTAAAACACTGAAAACATGCCCATACGTACTCATCCATCATTCTCCATACAAGTTCAGGGTCATTGGATTTGCAATTTTGAAGAACCATCCTCGGAGAAAAATCAAAAAATCTATGCGGTGGACACCCCCCCGTGCATACCCCGCAATTAAGGCACCCCTTTACATATTCTTCATATCTGAAATCTTTTTTAGCTTCTTCAAAAATTTCTTTTTTAAATTCACTAGAGACAATACTTACTCCATTTTCATCATATTCCATTGTTGATTGTCCTCCTTATTTAATAGAAATCATAAATTTAATTTACAATTTAAATTTACTAATCAAACTAATCACCTTCAAAAACAAAATTTTGATTTTTAAATTAATATTATTTATATCTATATTTATATTATATTTATATTATATTTATATTATATTTATATTATATATTTGTATAGTATATCATTTTTTAAAAAAATTTCTATTTAAAAAATTATTAATTTACAATGTATCTTCAACATCTTCAACTCTTCGGTCAACTGCCTTACTTAACATATCAAGTTCGCTTGACGAATATAAACTCATTTCTGTCTTTCCGCCGGCATGCAGTATTTGCAAATACTGGAATACGGTAACAAAAACTAAACCGCCTACCATGTTTCCGACGATAGTCAATGGAACAAATTCTGTCAGCCAAGGAATATATGACATTCCAGAACTTGAATTTATTGATATTAATATTTCTGAAGATGCAACGACTATGTGGCTGAAAGAGCCCAGATAAATCATAAAACCCACTGCCCATATTATAACCATCCTCGCCAGCGTTCCGTTTGAAGCAATTAAAAGCCATGTCATAAGGGTAAGAAGCCACCCTGCAAAAACACCGCTAAGCACCATAAGATAAGGCGACCTCGACATATAATCATTCGCTACGGTATGAACATGATTGATAACAAATACAGGTAATAATAATCCTAAAGAACTTGCAATAATTAAAGCAAATAAAAAAATACCTCCCATATTTCCGATTAGAGTTAATCCCCATAATTTAAATAACTTCATTATTTTAGTTTTTCTCGCTAAAACGGTAGTTACCGGAAGTAAAAAATTTTCTGTAAAAAGTTCACTTTTTCCTATTAGCAAAAACATAAAGCCTATCGGAAAAAATAAAGCACCGAATATCTTAGAAGTCGGTCCTCCGACTAAAGGCTCTGTCGCTCCTGCAACATAAGAAGAAGCAATAATGCCGAACGTGACATTCATACCTGCAATTAAACCCGACATAAACATTTCAAGCCAGCTTCTGTTTAGCCTTAATAATCCGACTTCGACAGATGCCTTAAATATTTCGGAAGGTTCCTTGCCGCCGGGCTTTTCAGTTCCGCTAATAGCGCCGATTCTATTTCTTGTTTTTTCTAATATCTCATTTATTTTTTAGATAAAT
>JAKACI010000196.1 GCA_021821565.1 bacterium
TATAGATTTATATAATAAAATTTTGTAAAATATATACAAATATATAACCCAAAATTACCGTTAGAAATTTATTTTTTAGTTTCTATCTAGATGGATGAGCCGTCTAAATGCCGACGGCTTTAAAGCGTACCTGCCTGCGCAGGAATGACCTTGCGGGTATTTAAGTTTTCATCCGACGTGTGTCATCCCCGCGTAAGCAGGGATCTAATGTTCTATATAACTTTCTCTATAAAGCTATTTTAATAATCGGCAATTTCGGGTATAAAATAAATATTGAATAATTATTAAATTTATTTAATGTCTATTGAGTAATTATTTGGTTTATAAAACTTTACATAATACAACCAATTTGATTTATATTGCTTATCAATTAACTAAATTAATTAAATAAATTAAATAAATAGGCTAAATAAACTAAATTATAGTCAATGAATGACATTCTTATTATAAAAATTTTCGTTATTTTATTTTCAAGTTTGTTTTTAGTTTTTTTAGCCTTAAAAAAACCTGAATTAAGCGGATTTTTTGAAAAAGCCGGACTTTTCGGCATATTTTTATTTGCCCTTTTTATACCCATTAAAGACGGGTTTGCAATTTTCGGAATGGTTGATGCCATTGTTTTTTTTTATCGCTTACCGCATTTCTAAAAGAGATTTTAAATTACCCTACACGGTTTTTAATAAACCTATTATTATATATATCTTTATAGTAGCCCTTTCTTTTATATGGACGTATAGTATCAAAGACAGTATCAACGAAGGTGGCGAGATATTTTATTTTTTTGCTTTCTTTTTTGCGTCGGCGTCTTTATTAAATACATATAAAAAAATTATATTTATGCTTTATACATTCGCATTTTCAATAACAGTTGCTATTTTTTACGGTTTTTTTCAAGGTATTTTTATTAATGCACTTCATTCCGTAAATAGAGTAACGGGATTGATAGGCAATTGGGATGGTTATCCCGTTCAAGTGTCTTACGGTATAATATTATTTGTTTCTTTGTTCATGCTTAAATTCGGCAGATTAAATAAGCCTAAAGAAAAAAATTTTATAAAATTAGATAAAAACGGTAATAATAATTTAATATTTGATAAATCAAAACCTGAAAATATTTTTGTAGATAATAATGATAATTTAAATAATTTAACGGTGTCTGATTTTTTAAATAATGATAAACACATAATAAAAAAAACACATAATAAAAAAAATAAATTTTCAGAACTTTTTAAAAAAATATACGACAAAATTGCAAATAATAAATTTATAAGAAATTCTTTTATGGCTGCTATAATTTTTGCAGGTTTAATTTCTATTATTCTTTCTAAAGCAAGGTCTGCTTGGGTCGGAGTTTTTTTTGGAATATTTATTATAATGTTTTTAAAATCTAAAAAAATATTTATTACAGCGTTGATAATAATTTTTATATTTAACGCGGGTTTTTTATTTGCTTCTAAAAACTTTAGAAGCAGAATATTTGCAATGTTTAATCCTAAAATTTATTTATGCGAAGTCAAGGGGCATGGAGATATAGAAAGTCATATAGCTTTAGTAGAATCTGCCGCTGCCGTTTTTTTCAAGCACCCGTTCACAGGCGTAGGCGTAGGCGCTTTTTCTAAATATTTTGATACCCATAAAAATGTCCATTTTCCTGATTATTATAATCTTCATACGGGCAAAAAAGAGTATGACACGTACGATAATTGGCCCGAAAACGGCTATATGCAAACATTGGCAGAAACTGGAATATTTAGTTTTATTGCATTAATGTGGCTATTTTTTATGGGGTTAAAAGAGCCTATTAAGCTATATATAAATTCCAAAGATATACTTGTTAAAAAAATCTCGATTATGACTATGGGAATGAGTATGGTTTTTTACGGTTCATTTATCGGAATTTCCAATATGTCTAACGACCAGATAACTAATTTATGGCTTTTATTTCTTGCAATTTTTGTTGCTGCTTTAAATATTTCTAAAAATTCCGGCGGCAATTATTAATTTATTAATTATATGATATCGCAAAAGAACAAAATATTGTCAAATTATCTTTATTTTATTGATTTATTTTTTATTGCAGGAGCTTATTTTCTTGCTTATCTTACCGCTAATAATTTAGATCCTCTTATTGTCGGATTCGGCTTGCTCTCCGTATATGACTATATATGGATGCTTATTCCTATTGCGCTTATATTTTATTTTTATCTTATTATATTCAGTTTCCATAAAGATCTGTTTATTAAGAAAAATATAATAGTTCAATTGTTAAAAAGTTTTGAGCTGACTTTTGTTGCCGTATTAACTCTTTACGGAATTTTGTTTATGTTGAGGGTTCATTATGTATCAAGGCTTTTTATAGGGTATTTTGCAATTTATGTATTTCTGTTTTTAGTTATTTCAAATTTTATAAGCAAGAAAATATTAAAATTATTCAAACGACGCGATTATTCTTTTAGAACAATATTAATAGTCGGCGGTATAGATTCATCCGATAAAATAGAAAAAATAATTAAAAAAAACGAATACTTAGGGCTAAAATCGGCAGGCATTATCAATAAAGCAAATATCGGCATTATTCCTGATTTTGTTGTTAAAAATCCTGTTGACGAAGTAATATTTGATGTCAACGAAAACGATTTAAATAATATAAAAGAATTAACTCTTCTTCTGGAAGAAATGGGCATTACGGTTAAAATTATTACCAAGTTTATCCCTTTTAAATATTCAAAAATATCGTTTGAAAAAATTGATGATTTGCCTATGCTTTCATTTTACACCGCCCCCGAAGATGAAATTCTGCTTCTTATAAAAAGAATAATAGATATAATCTTTTCATTTGCAGGAATTTTGATATTCTTTATTCCTTCAATAATAATCGCAGTATTAATTAAATTTTCTTCAAAAGGAAATATATTATATAAAAGCAAAAGGGTGGGTCTTCACGGAAGACTTTTTACTTTTTATAAATTCAGGACTATGGTTAAAGCAAGCGATATTATGAGGGAAGAATTAAGAAAAAAATTCAATCCGGACGGAATTGAAATAAAACTTAAGGATGACCCTAGACTTACATGGATAGGTAAAATATTAAGAAAAACAAGCTTAGATGAAGTACCGCAATTTTATAATGTTTTGCGCGGCGATATGAGTATTGTGGGTCCTCGTCCTCCGATGCCGGACGAGGTTGCAAAATACTCGCTTTCGCAGAGAAGGCGTTTATCAATGAAACCGGGTATTACATGTCTATGGCAAATAAGCGGGAGGAGCAGGCTAAGTTTTGAAGATAGAGTTTTTTTAGATTTAAAATATATTGATAACTGGTCTTTAAAACTTGATTTTATTATTTTATTTAAAACTATACCCGCTGTTATATTTGCTAAAGGTGCTATATAAATTTGCTTTTTATGTTTTTACA
>JAKACI010000197.1 GCA_021821565.1 bacterium
ATAGCAAGTAAATTTTCTTCTGCAGTAAGCTTTCTAAAAACGGAAGATTCCTGAGGCAAATAACTGATGCCGAGTCTTGCTCTTTTATACATAGGTTCTTTAGTAATATTCAAACCATTAAAAAATATAGTCCCCTTATTGGGTTTTATCATTCCCGAAATCATGTTAAACGTAGTTGTTTTGCCTGCACCGTTAGGACCCAGTAAACCGGTTATTTCGCCTATTGTTATTTCAAGGCTTATATCATTGACAACAGTTCTTTTTTTAAATGTTTTTATTAAATTATCAGCTTTTAACAATTTTTATTTTATTTATTTATTTAAGTTAATTTTATTTTTATTTAATATTTTTTATATTTAGCTTACTTATTAGCTTAATTTATTTAATAATTTAATTTATCTATTTGTTTATTAGTTTAATTTTTTGCTTCATTTTACTATGACGGCTTTTTTTGTATAATTAAAGACTTTTTTGAATATATAACAGCATTAACGCGTTTACCCGGTCCTGACAGTATGTGTGAAATTCCGGTATTAAGATTCATCTCTATTATTTTTCCCGTTATTTTGTTTTTTCCTGACCATGCTAAAGGATGCCCCGTTATTGTTACTATTTTATCAATATTGTTAAACACGGCTTTCTGTCCCGTGATATTATCCGTTCCTTTTATAATATGAACATTACCTGTAGCTAACAATGTTTTAATTTTATTTTTTCCATTATAAAAAACTTTTAAATTTTGTGAAAATATTTTAAGATCTCCTTTAATAGCTATCACTTTTCCTGCAAAAATAGCAAATTTTTTTTTATTATTTACAATAAGAGAATTTGATGTTATATGAATTTTTGTTTTCGATTTTGTTATGCCGGCTTTTACTGCCGTATTAACCGCCGCTGCATATGTATAGTCAGCGGTTAATACGTTTAAAGGCAACAAAAATAATATAATTAACATACAAATCCTAAATACACTTGAAGTGCAAGCATTGTTTGACTTAAACCTGCAACGTTCTATCTGATATCCGGTTCTTTTTTTTTCAGTTTTTAAAATTTTCATCAAAACCTCTTATCTCGTACACTGCCATATTTATATATACCCAAAATTGCCGATAAAGATTTTTAGTTCTGGATTCCCGCCTGCGCGGGAATGACTTTGATGAATTTTAAAAGTTCACCCGCTATATGCAGTCATTCCGAAAAAAGCAGGAATCCAATGTTCATTAATGCATTGCTGTGTACTTAACAATCTCTATCGGCAACTTTGAGATATAGATAATGACTATGCTCTAAGTTCCAAATGGTTCTATCAGCTTTAAGTTTATACATTTAACAAAAGTGCTGATTTTCTCTTCCGCTAAATACTATATTGTTATTTTATCATTTCAGTATTAAAATTTACATCTTTATCTATAATAAAAATACTTTTTTTAACATACAGGGTTAATCCCTTGCCTGTGATAAGATATTTTTTGCCTGATAATTTAATTCTGTTTGGGGCTATAATTTTTTGATCGTGCCTGAAATAGAATAGTAAATTTGTTTTAAAATAAGATCCTCCCTCACTCTTAATTATAACATTTCCGGAAAATCTTACATTTTTAGTCGCCATATTAAGTATGCCTGAATTACCCGTAATAGTATATTTTAGTTTATTTTTTGAACTGAATATTAAAGCCTTTACTCCTTGAAGTTTAATAATGTTTTTCTTTGGGGTTAAATAATTTAAACTTTTTGAAAATATTTCATATACTAACCTTCCATGTTTAAAAAATTTATAATTTATTTTTTTCAATTTTATATAATTTTTAGATATCTTTAATTTTAAAAACGATTTATTTTTTAAATTTGTATAATGAAGAACTAAAAAAAATGCAAGAACGACAATAAAAAAAATACCTATAAATAATGAAACTTTTTTTATAATATTATTATTTTTAATCATTGTTATTATCTTTAATTCTGCAAATTTTTATCAATAGTGAAATAATAATTTTCATAATATCTTTTGATTAGACACAATTTAATTTCCCTTATCAACCAATTTTTTCAAGCCCTTCGGTTCTATAAGCAGCGGGCAGTTGACATGAATTCGATTTATTATATCTAAAATATGCCTAAAATAAATTATTTGTTATAATCGGTTTTCTTAATTATTTAATTAACCCAAATTCACCGCTATTAACGGCAAACACTTGATATTACAGTGTTTATTGTGTCACACAAACTTTTATGGGGACTACAAAATAGAAAATAAAATATAGTAATATCAATAAGTTGTAATTTTAAATAATAAAATTGGTAAAGTTAGGTTAAGAAAATTCTTTTAATAATTCGTCCAAGAAACCTTTTTTCTCAAGAATAAAATCTATCATTTCCCGGACAGCGCCATGACCGCCGCGATTTTTTGCCGTTATGGAAGCAAAGTTTTTCACATAAACGGGAGCTTCAGGAACACTTGCGGAAAGACCTGCATATTTTAAAAGTTCTATATCTACTATATCATCGCCCATATAAAAAACATTTTGAAAATTTAAACCATAATTACTCAAAATAGTTTTTACGCTGTTAAATTTGTCTGCGCATCCTTCTATATAAAAATCAATACCTAATTCTTCGCTCCTTTTTTTTGCTGCGCAGCTTTTCCTTGCAGATATAAATCCAACGATAAGATTGAATTTTTTTGCCAATCTTATGCCTGCTCCGTCATGGGCAAAAAAACATTTTATTTCTTCTCCAGACTCGGACATATATATTTTACCGTCTGTCAATATACCGTCAATATCAAAAATTAAAATTTTAATATCCGAATAATTAAAATTTTTTATATTATTTGCATTATTCATAGATTTTTTATAGTTAATTTATTGTTTTAATTTTATTTATAGCTATCCCATTTTTAATAAATTATATCATTGGCTTACTTGTTAACTTACTTATTTAATAAATTAATAAGATGTTATACCTGCTTTAATAATATCATGTATATGTATTACCCCGACGGGTTTCATATCGTCTTGAGATTCTATTGCAAAAAGAGAGGTAATTTTTAAATCTTCCATTTTTTTTAATGCAGTTGACAATAATGCTTCCGCCAGTATAACTTTAGGATTAGAAGTCATTATTTCCTTTGCGGTTTTTTGCCATACATCCCGTTTAGATATAATTGCCCTTCGCAAATCACCGTCCACTATTATGCCTTTTAAGTTTCCGCGCAAATCGACTACTCCTGTTAAACCTAATCTTTTCGAGGTCATTTCCATAACCGTTTCATTAATCATACTTGTTTCTTTTACTAAAGGAATATTATCTCCTTTATGCATTATATCTTTAACTTTTAAAAATTTTTTCCCTATTGAGCCGCCGGGATGCAGCCTTGCAAAATCTTCTTCAAGAAAATTTCTTTT
>JAKACI010000198.1 GCA_021821565.1 bacterium
TTTGGCAGGTTTTTTTAAGATGTTCTAATATAAAGCGTTTAATGAATTATTTTGTAGTTTGATAAAAAATTAAAATTAGATTCGACTATAGTTCCGTGTATTCATAATAAACTTGGACTAAGATTAAAATATTAATCTCAGTTTGTTTTTATTTTATTAAATTATTGGCTATAATTTCAACAAAACCATTGGCACAGTGAGAACAATGAGAAAATGACAAGTTGAACTAAAAAATATTACAAATTATCGGTTAGAATTTAAACTCAAATTGCCGAAGTGGTGGAATTGGTAGACACGCCATCTTGAGGGGGTGGTGGATAATTTCCGTGCCGGTTCGATTCCGGCCTTCGGCACCATTTATTCAAATAATTTATTCAATATTTTATTTTTAAGCAAATCAAAACCTTCATTGAATAATTGTGAACTGACGTGTTTCTTTATCTTTAAATGATATATAAACTGCAATTTATCTTGCCTATCCTTAAAATGACTAAAAATAAAAAAAAATTTGGCATATTCAGTATATTTGCCAAAACTAAAGATAAATATAATTACAAATTAGTGGATCCCGATAAAATAAAAAATCTATCTTTTGACTCTGCTATTATAAATAAAAATAGGATTGAGAAAGTTATAAAAAGCGGAAGACGAACCGTAACGTTAGAAGTTACTCCTTCAGCCACTTTAATATTAAGATTACCGATTAATTTTGCAAACTCTAAAATCCCTGTCGTTATTAAAAGAAATGAAAAATGGCTGAAAGAAAAAATTGAATTAATGGAAAATAGAAAAACTTTATTTAAGTCAAAAACCTTTACTGATGGGGACTATTTTTTATATCTAGGAAAAAATTATAAGCTTCAAATCATCAAAAATATCGAAGACTATAATAATATTATACGCAGTGGCATTTCTAAAAAAGAATTTGCTTTAGGATATTGCTGCCCTGCATTTGATGAAACTAACCAAAAAATATATGTATTCAATGAATATTTTAAAACCGCTAAAAATTATAATGAAAACATCAACGTGAAAATAATATCCAATGAATCAACGGTTTATGATAATACAAATAACATTAATAATAATAAAAATTTAAATATAACTGACACGAAGCGGAATAATCTTAAATTATTTTTTGAAAATTTTTATAAACAAAAAGCATTTGAATTAATATCAGAACGCGCAAAATTGCATTCAAAATTAAACAATTTCCATTTCAAACGATTAAAATTATCTTCCGCAGAGAAAAGATGGGGATCATGCTCTTTTGATAATTCTATAAGGATAAACTGGAGACTTATAATGGCTCCGATAAATATTATTGATTATGTAATAATCCATGAATTGTCGCATACGATACATAAAAATCACTCTAAAAGTTTTTGGGGTCATGTCAATTTTATTATCCCTGATTATAAAATCAGCATTAAATGGCTTAAAGATAACGGATATAAGCTTAAATTAGATTGATTTCATTTAATTTTTATAATAAAATACGATATAATATAATTATTTTTAGGAGTATATTAAAATGAATTTTGGAAATCAGGCTGTAAGATCTGCTTATGGCACAGATGAAAGGGAAGGGCTGTCAGATTTTTTCAGGGGCGTTTTTACATGGATGCTTTTAGGGCTGGCTATTACAGGCATTATTGCCGAATTTGTATCTTCCGATAAACCTATGGTGATATTTCTTAGTACCCATGTATTGTTATTTTATCTTCTCATAGGATTACAACTTGCTGCCGTTTTAGGGCTTTCATTCGGCATTAACAAGCTGCCCGTCGTCTTGAGCGAAATTATATTTATTTTATATGCGGCTCTCACAGGCATTACATTTTCAACAATTTTTTTAATTTACACGGCACAATCCATAGGATTAGTATTTTTTTTAACTGCGTTCTCATTCGGTTTACTTGCGTTTATCGGTTACACCACTAAAAAAGATTTGACATCTATGGGTAATTTTATGATGGTGGGTTTAATTGCAATAATAGTAGCTATGTTCATAAACTTTTTTTTGCACAGCAGTACTCTAATGTATATTATTTCTATACTCGGGGTCGTAATATTTTTAGGATTAACGGCTTATGATATGCAAAAGCTAAAACAGATTTATTTAAGCGGGTCTTTTGACGAAAGAAAGGAAACCGTGTTAGGGGCATTAACTCTTTATCTTGATTTTATAAATCTTTTTTTGATGCTTTTAAATTTATTCGGACAGCAAAGAGATTGAAAAATAATGTTATTATTTTTAACTATTTAACTTATACTTATACAAGTATAAGCAATATAAATTCTTTCAAAAATGCATCATCATACAGTTATTTGTTTAACGTCATATTATTTTATTTAATACATCTTTTTAACTATTTAACTTAACTATAGATGTCTTTTCATCCGATTCCTTTATGAGCAATATAAATTCTTTCAAAAATGCATTATTATACAGTTCTTTGTTTAACGTCATATTATTTAATACATCTTTTTTTTCTAATTTAATTCTATACGGCAAATCTCTTGCTAAAGAATCAAATTTATTGGCAATTATAATTATCTTACCGAAAGTAGAAATATTTTCTTCCATTTTACCGTATGGATACCCTGTTCCGTTTGAGACTTCATGATGCTCAACGACGGCATTTATTATATTATCATCGTCAACTTCATTTTCTATTAAAATTTCTTTTGAATAAATAGGATGTTTTTTTATTTCATTTAACTCTTCTTCGGTTAAATCTTTTTTTTGCAACAATTGTTTTGGGATTTTTAGTTTTCCTATGTCATGAGTTAGTCCTGCCAATCCTATTTCGTAAAGAGATAATTTATTTGTAAATCCTAATCTGCCGGCAAGCGCCATAGCGTAAATGCTGACATTTATTCCATGTCCGACTTCACTTGCATCGTATTTAGACAAATTGATAATATTAATAAAAGCAAGGTCGCTTACGAGAAGATATTCAACGATAGTTTCAATAACTTGTTTTAATTGTTCTTTTGTATCTTTAAGATTGCCCGTAGTTATAATATATTGAGCGTATATTTTTGAATAATTATAAATACTAACCGTTTTATCTTCAGAACTTATATCGTTAGCCGATATGATATTATTCAAATGATTAATCATATCTTCATCGTATTTTTTTTTGTCTTCCTGCTTTATATAGAGATTACCGACTCCGTTATTTTTCAGCCTTAAAACATCGCTCTGTGAAAATATCAAAGCTTTTGATCTATAAAGAACATATTTATCATATGTTTTAATATATAGCGGATAATCTGAATTTTTCCCAAAAATTAGACTTTCTATTACTATCGGTAAATAATTTTCTTTTTGCATTTAGTTTATACGATATAAAACATAAATA
>JAKACI010000199.1 GCA_021821565.1 bacterium
TAAAAGAGTGGATTTGGTTCGCAACCTAAAATACTAAAATCTTCTTTAATTTTATTTTCGCTGTATTCACAATCAGCATTATTATTACTATTATTAATGTCATAATTAGATTCATTTAAATCTTTATTGCAGTAATCAAAATTATTTTCATTGTTATTGTGAATGTCATTGTCAATACTATGGCGAGATTCATTTAAATCTTTATCGCTATAATCAAAATTTAGCGGGGCATTAAAATTAGCATTATTATTTCTTCTAAACTTGAGTATTTTGCTGCAAATTTCCAACGCAATGCTGCCCGATATGCGAATTATACTGATGGCTCCTTCGCCTTCAGGAGTAGATATAGCGCAAATAGTATCTAATTCATTATTTAATATTGAATGCATAATAATAAACTATGTTTTAGTTTTAATATTTCAGGATTTATAGCTTTAATTATAACAATAAACATAATAATAAACTATGTTTATATGTTTAATGTATAAATAATATGTTTAACGGTTGTCAAATTTAAGCAAATTTTTTATTTATTATATACTGCTGCGCAATCGTCAAAATATTATTGACGGTCCAGTATAAAAGAAGTCCTGCGGGGAAATTAATGAAAATGAACGTAAAAACAATGGGAAGAACAAGCATTATTTTAGCCTGGGTAGGGTCGCCCACCATAGGATTCATTTTTTGAGAAATTAGCATGGATAACCCCATAAGAATGGGTAAAATATAATAAGGGTCAGGAGCCGCAAGATTATGAATCCATAATATAAGCGGAGCATTTCTTAGCTGAATTGAAGTACCTAATGTTGTATATAAACCGTAAAAAACAGGTATCTGCAATATCATCGGCAAACATCCCCCTAAAGGATTCACCTTGCTTTCTTTATATAACTCCATAATACGCTTATTTAAATCAGCTTTATTATCTTTATATTTTTCTCTTAATTCATTAATTTTAGGAGTTAATTTTTGCATCTGTTTCATAGATTTAAATCCTGTATAAGTAAGAGGATAAAAAACAATCCTTATGCAAAGAACAAGTAGAATAATAGCAAGTCCGTAATTATGAACAAAGGCATAAAAAAATTCAAGAATATGAAGTAGCGGTATAGACAAGAAGCTAAAAAATCCAAAACTTAATGTTGAGGAGATATCGTGCCCTGCAGGATTTAATAAAGACAATTTTTTTGGTCCGGCATAAATATTATACATAAATTGCTTAGATTGACCCGGAGCAATTAATAATTTTTTATGAAATTTATAAGTAATTATATTATTATGTTTATTGTAAATTGCAACATTGCCTGGATTTATAACGGAGAATAAAAAATATTTTGAATTAAAGCCCGCAAAAGAGATGTTTCCCGTGTATTTTAAAGGTTTTGTACTGTTAAGAACTGGAGTAATTGTTTTGTTATTAATATATATTATAGAAGAATAATTTAAATAATTTATTTTTCCTTTAATATTGGGATTTAAGCCTGCCGACAAATTTAAATCGCCGCTAAACAAGACCGGCTGTTTA
Organism: bacterium; assembly: GCA_021821565.1. The sequence continues at coordinate 1,526 of JAKACI010000199.1, forward strand.
GATATATTTTTTGCGAATATAATTAATTTAATTAAATATCTTTTATCATTATTAGAATTAGAATTCTTTGAAAATTTATATTCTTTTATTAATAAAATTTTATTATTAATTTTATAAATAAATTTTAAAGCATCTCTGTTTTTATTAATTTTTTTGCCTATAAATGTTATTGAAGAAAATCTGGACGACAGTTTAAAATTAATAATTTGATTTATTTTTGACGCATTTTCAAGATTCACTTTATTATTAATATTGCTTGGGCTGTAATAATATTTCTTTAAACTTAGAGAATAAATAGAACCGGCTGGGATATAGAAACCGGCTTTTAAAAGTTTATTGCTAAATACTAATTTTTTTTGAGGAATATTTGCATTTGAATTTTTTTTATTTTTAATTGAATTAACAGTATTAATATTAGATTTTATATTAATATTATCGGATTTGTTTAAATTTATTGCTTTGGAAGAATTGGCGATAATTGATTTTTTACTATTTTTTAGAGACCTCTTAACGTTATTTTGAGCAGGATGGGGCATAAAATACCCCCACATTACGACTAAAGCGATAGACAAAACAACTGCGATTAATACTCTTTTTTCCAAAAAATAGCCGCCTATTTAATTTATATTATTTATTATATTTATTTATGCTTATATTATTTATAGTATTTTAATAATTCTTTAACTGTTCGTTACGCTATATTTAAAATTTATTCATTCGTCAATAAATATTTAAACCTCGTAATATCACTAATTTGATTAAATATTTATATTTGCTACATACAATGCTCAATTAATGCTTGTGCACAACAGGATCGCATCCGCCTTTAGAAAAAGGATTGCATCTTATAATCCTATATGCTGAAAGATATAAAGCTTTAAAAATATTAAAAGACTTAAAACATTCTTCGGCGTATTCGGAACAAGTCGGGTAAAATCGGCAATTATCTCCTAAATACGGGGATATAAATTTTTTATATATTTTAATTAAAAAAATAAAAAATATATTTAATATATATATATTTGCTAATATTTTGCCGACTATTGAATTTTTTATTTTGTGTGTAATATTAAACATTATATTAATATTATTCTTATAATTTCTTAAAATTACCGATGATAATAAATAGTAATAAATATTATAATGCGATGTTTAAAATAACCTGATTTTATATTTGTAATACGGCAATACAAAATAATAATCTTAAATCTTACAAATATAATATAGAGATAAAATTTAAAACAATTTAACAAGACATTTAATACAATATTGATTATTTACCGGCATTATTTACCGTCATTGCTTAATTGATTATATCATGTTTTTTGGAATCAAATAAGAAATTAAGATCATTATATAATGATTGAAAAGAACAGCCGGGATATTTTAATACAACAATAACACAATTAAAATTTTTTAATAAAAATTTATTGAGTCTTAAATATTCTTTAATTTTTCTTTTTATATAATTTTTTTCTGACGCTTTAAATTTATGTTTTTTAAAACCTACGGCATATTTAAAATTTTCCGAATGACTAAAAAAAATTATAATATTATTAATTATTTTTTTTTTGCCGTCTTTAAAAATCTTATCGATTTCTTTTTTATTTTTTAAATGATAATTTTTGCCGAATTTATAACTATATTCTAAAGACATTATTATTTGGAACTTATAATAGGAACAAGTATCTTCCTTCCTTTTCTTCTTCTTCTTGCAATAACTAATCTTCCTGCTTTTGTTGCCATACGTCCTAAAAATCCGTGCGTTCTTTTTCTTTTTAAATTACTGGGCTGAAAAGTTCTTTTCATAAATATTCCCCGTTTTTATTTTTTTATTATTTTT
>JAKACI010000200.1 GCA_021821565.1 bacterium
GTCAAATTGCGGGATTATTTCTTTAATATATGGCGCTTTTTTTATCTCCTCTTTCAAATTATCTAAATTAATTATTTATATTACGGCTTTGCGCAATTCTTAAGATTATGAAAGTTTTTTTGGACATTATAACAGCTATAACAGCTATTATCCTGTTTGGACAGCTTATTATTTTTTTCTTACAGCTGCGTGTTTTTCGCAAACAAGCCAATATAAGTGAAAAACAGAACGAGATAAGCGAGGAGCAAAATAAAATCATTAAAAATCAATTACTAATAGATTCCAGAAGGGAACATTCCGGCGAAATAAAAAATAATGTAATTTCTAATTTGAAAGAGGAGATAAAAAAAGCGCCATATATTAAAGAAATAATCCCGCAATTTGACGATAATACGAAAAATACTTCTATGACTAAAATTGAAGATAAATTTTATCTGACAAAAGAGAATTTTTTTGAAAAAGTGAAATATATTAGACCAGTTGTAAATTTTAATATAAACGACGAGGAAAATACTTTATATATCGATTTTCTCGAAAGTCATTTAGGAAAATACAAGGGAATAAATAAATCGGATAGCTTTATATCAATTTAATTATATCACAATATAATTTATATTTCTAAATTTATTTTTTTACCTGAATAAACCTTAAAATTTAAAAAAAATAAATTCCCCTACCCGCATATTCAATCAGCAGTAGGGGAATAAATAAATCGGATACCTTAAATTATAAATTATAGGATAAATCTGATATGTTTTTATTTTTAAAAGTAGATATAGACTTTATAATAAATTATGTATTATAATAGTAATAAATTAATTAGTGGAGATTTCTATAATGAAAATTATATTAGAAATAAAAGATGACGAAAAGGCAAAAACTATTGTAAGATTTCTAAACCAGAATCCCTATATAAAAATTAAAGATATTGAAAATATCAAAAAAAAGAAAAAAGCATTTGATATAAACCAAATGTTCGGCTTATGGGAAAAAAGAGCAATTACAAAAGAAGAAATTAGAGAAAAAGCGTGGGGTTATTAAAGTGGTTTTGTGCGATACTGATGTGATAATAGAATTTTTTAAAGGAAATGTTTCCGCAAAAAATATACTGGAAAACGATATTTCACCAGAAAATATTGCTCTAAGCTCAATCAGCGTTATGGAACTTTACTTCGGAGCTAAAAGCAAAAAAGAACTTATTCTTATAAAAAAATTTCTTTCCAATTTTGAGATTTCAAGATTAAATGAAGAAATTACGGACTTATCTCTAAGCTTAATAGAAATTTATTCCAAAAGCCATGGTCTTAAAATACCAGATGCACTAATAGTCGCCACATCCATTTACAATAAAATACCATTATTTACTTACAATAAAAAAGATTTCAATTTTATAAAGGAATTAAAATTATATTCATAAAATAAGTCGGCATCTCGTAAAAAACATATATAATAGACGACAAAAAAGAAATATTGATTAATATGATGTTTTATCTCATTTTATTTCAAGTATTATAATATTCTTTCCGCTATACAACACTCCGACTTTGCCTTTTTCCGCTTAAGCTGTTTCCTCCGCCGATAGCACTCTTTTTATTTTTTATCTTATTTTTTGTTTTTATCCTATTGATTATATAATTGCTTAAATTATATTTATATAAAATTTCAGGTTCCGATTTAATGTTTTCTAAAAAATATTTTATTCCGAATCCTGTGCAGATACCGAAAAACAGCATTCCTATTATCATATACCTGCCTGATTCCTGAACGTCTTTTATAATAGGCAAAACATCAAGAACATATACAAAAGGGTCAAATACTCTTATGTTATCTACTATATGAATTAAGGGAGATAACGCCATTAACAGAAAAAATATAAAAGCTGTTAAATAAAATTTAAAATCAGCGAGTTCGTTTTTTTCTTTATTTTTTATTTTATCTCTATTTTTATTATACGGATTTTCAAAATTTAATTTATTATTTTTTAAGTTGCCGCTATTTAAATTATTGTTGAGACCGTTATTGTCTAAACCATGATTATTTAAACCGCTATTGTCTAAGCCGTCATTATTTAAACCGCCTCTAATTGCTTCATTTTTCTTTTTAAACTTTAAATAATAAACTATTCCCGCAATAAAAAAAATAATAGGGACATAGCCTAAAAAGTTATTAGAATTCATTCCTCTATCAATAATAGGATAAAATTTATTAAAATAAATCGCTTTTGTTAAAGGCAGGAGCATATGGTTAAAAAACGGCGGTATAAATAAATTAACTATCGTGGCGCTGTATGCTTTAGTCCAGAATAAAGTAGGATTAATCTCTAATATTCCGGGTTTTAAATAAACATAATATATAGCGGGAAGCAAAAAAGGAGATGAAACAAAAACAAATAAACCTGTCATTAATAATAAACTTTTTATATATTTCTTATTAAACGCTTTATTATTATAAATATTATTCTTAATCCATTGTTTTAATAATTTTAAATTAAAACCGCTATTTTTTCCATTATTGTTTTTATTATGATTTAGTTTATTGTTTGCATTATTTATTTTATTCTTATCGTTTAAATTTGCATTGCTTGAATTTTCTATATTCTTTATGTCGCTTTTATTGTTTAAATTTGCATAATTTGAATTGTTTATATTCTTTATATTATTTTCATTGTTTAAATCCGCATTGTTAGTATTTGCATAGTTTGCATTTCCTATAATATTTATCTGCCTTAAACTGTATTCTTCCGAAATGAACCGATAAACTATAAAAAATAAAGAATAGACTAAAAGCATTGCCGTAAATTCGTAAAATCCGGCGTAAGTAGCAAGAAATAGACCTATCACGGCGCCAATCGCATTTTTTGCTTTCGGTTCTTTATAAAGCCTGTTAAAAAATAATATATATAAAGGAATGCCGTAACATGACCAAATATTAATATCTCCCCATCTTGCCTGTTCTATTAATACGGGAGAAAAGGCAAATATCAAACCCGTAAAAAATGAAGCGGTTTTATTTTTTAAAACGTCGTTTGCAAGAAGATATGCAAAATATCCGTTTAAAAGACTTGATAATAAAAATATTATATTAAATGCAAGTAATAGATTATGAGAAAAATAATAAATAATAGAAGCTATAAAAGAATTAACCGGCATATCGGTTGTAACGTATAAAGGAACGCCGAATGGATAATATACTAAATGCGTAAAATAAGGCAATTTGTGAAGAATAAAGACGTAATGATAAAACTCCCAGAAAAACCAAGTCATTAAATACTGGTCTCCGCCGTTTCCGGGAATAGCGGAAGAAAAGCTAAGGATTAAAGGATAAGTCATAAAAACAAAAATCAGAAAATACAGGAATAAAATTAATA
>JAKACI010000201.1 GCA_021821565.1 bacterium
CCACCCATTTTTTCCCATATTCAAGAATAAAATCAACTTCTTTTCCCGAAACAGTTCTCCAGTAATATATTTTAGCTGCAGGTTTTAACATCTCACAAAGACATTTAAGATGAAAAAATACTGTCGTTTCAAAATAACCGCCCAATTCCCTTGAATTAATCAAAGACCCCTCGTCAAAATATCCAGACAAGAAAATACTTAATGCAGGATCTACAAAATATATTTTAGGCGATTTAGTTATTCTTTTGCCTTTGGAGGTAAAAAATCCGGGAACACGTTCTATAATATTAGATATTTCTAAAAGCTTTATATAACGATATACTGTCGAATTACTTATTCCCGTATCTCTTGAAACATCAGCCTGATTTAATATATTGCCTGTCCTTAAAGCCAAAACCTGCATAACCTTTCTAAAATCTATTATTGATTCTACCTGGGATAAATCTCTTAAATCTCTTTCAAGATATGTTTTAACATAACCTTCCAACCACAATGTTACATCGCTTTGATCTTTAGCCATAATGTTGCGCGGCATAAAACCTTTCATCATTAAAGAAATAAGCGCATTATTCTGTATAATTTCTGACGTTTTCTTGTTTTCATTTATAGATTTTTTATCATTATTATCATCATCTAAAAATTTTTTGTTATTATATATATTTTCATTAGTTTTTATATTTTTTATATCAAAATCAAAGTTGGCATAATTCCCTTTCCATAAATTTAAAAAATTTGCCGGGGTTAAAATACCTTTAATCTCTCCAAATGTTATCGGCATCATTTCAAAATATAACGCTCTGCCTGCAAGAGATTCTGTAATGTTTTTCATAAGCAAAATATTTGATGAACCTGAAATAATAATCCTTTTATTTTTATCATTATCAACGGCAAGCTTAATTGCATTAAATATCGCAGGAAATTTCTGGGCTTCATCTATTATGATTAAATCATGCTGTTTAAAAATGAATAACGGATCAGTTTTTATCATATCTACGGTATCAAAATTATCTAATGTAAAATAGGTAAAATCACTAAATTCGTTCGTTAACATTGTGCTTTTACCTACCTGGCGGGCGCCGCTTATTACAACAACGGAAAATTTTTCTATCGCTTCCCTCACAATTATAGCTAACCGCCGCTTTATGTATTTTGTTTCATCATGTGAAATATTTTCTTTCATATAGTGAACAATAATACATTATAAAGATTTTGTCAAGAGATTATATAGCCCCAAAATTGCCGATAGAAAATTATTTTTCTGGATTCCTACATACTCAGGAATGACTTTGCGGGTATTTAAGTTTTCACCCAACTGGCGTCATTCCCGCGAAAGCGGGAATCTAATATTTATATAACTTTAAAGCTATTTTAACAATCTCTATCGGCAATTTTGGGATAGCTAAATTGGGATATATAATTTTTGCTATTTCCTATTAAGTTTTCTATAATTATATTTATATATAGTATAATAATAAGTAAAATTAATTTTTATCTTTAAGAAATTAAAAGAAATTAATTTTTAGAAAATAGGCGGGACAGTGAGACTTAGCGATTTAGAGAAAAATGCGATAATAGATTTAGCAGGGAAATATTTCGGACATAATGCAAAAATATATCTTTTCGGGAGCAGGGTCTATGACGAAAAAAGGGGTGGAGATATAGATTTATATATAGAAACTCCTAAAAATACAGACCGGCAGACCGAAATTAAATTTCTGGCGGATTTTCATAAACTTGCAACCGAAAGAAAGATAGATTTGATTGTAAAAACACCTTCTTCAAAAGAAAGAAGCATATATGAAACCGCAAAGACGGAAGGGGTGCTTTTATGCTAAAAGAAACGATTGAGACAATTGCGATAAATCTTAAAAGAGCGCAAAACGATTTTAACGAAATAAAATCATGGGATGATATAAGCCCGGATTATTTTGAAAACGATGGAAAAAGAAGAGTTATGGATTCTTTTATTTTTCGTTTTACAAAATTACAGGATTTAACAGGAGATAAGCTATTCAAAGAAGTTTTAAATTCAATAGGCGAATACAAAAGAAGCATGCCATTTATTGATGTTTTAGATAAACTTGAAAAATTAGAAATAATTAAAGATGCGGACGAATGGAACGGCATTAGAGAATTAAGAAATAACTTGTCGCATGAATATCCTTCCAATCAAGACGAAATTATTAAGGATATAAACTTGGCTTTAGTATTATTTGAAAAGATCGTCGATACATATAAGAATATAATTAATTATATAGATAAAAACAAACTTATATAAACAAAAAAGAGAGCCGATAGAAGATATTAATAAAAATTATTTGTTGCCGAACTAAAATTTTCGCCAAGCCTTATTTTGTTTTTTAAATTTTATATAGTAATATTATATTTATTTGTAAAAAAATTTCTCCAATTTTTCTAAATAACCATGTAGATTGTTAATAGATGACATTGCATTTCCGCTTAAATCGGTTTCATGAGCAATTGAATTTCTTATTTTGCTTACATCTTTGTAAATTTCATAAATTTTTTTGCCATTATAAGATTTTATTATATCTTTAGCTTGCTGTCTTGCATCAAAATTCTTAATATCTAATTTTTCAATTTCGCAGATTTTAGTTATAATTGCTTCAGATAAAATAATATACGATAATGCATAATTCTTAATTTCATAATACCAATTTGATAGTTTATACTGAAATAAAGATTCTGTTTTTGCACTTGTTAATTTACCGAGAAAGTCGCCCAAACCGGGTAAAAGAAATTCTTTAATAATAGGACCCGAAGAATTTTTAATAGTATCCATTCTGCGTTGTATTATTTGAACAGCGTCTTTTATATTATTTACATTGCCTAATAATATATTGTTATTAAAATGCACAAAAACATCTTTAACTTCTTTTTCTACACTGCTATCGTTTTTAATTAATTCATAAATCATTCCTCCGTTTCCGTAATTTTTGAAATTATTTATTGCCCTAATCCATAGCGATAAAACATAAAACATTTTTAAATCAATTACAGGAGTAATGCCGTCATTTTCTTTAGAGTATTCAAACATACCATAATAAATACCTTCAACCTTTATATCTAAATTTTTAATCTGTTCTATAAATTGAACCATTATAAAACTCATAATAGCTAAAGACCTGAACGAGTGGGTTATATCAAGATATATTGCATCATTATTATTAGCAATATTTGCAATCTCTAAAAATTTTTTAAAATTATTCCAGAGTTCAGCATCATTAAGGCCGTAATCTATAATAAAACATTTAGACCCTTGCATGCCGATATATTCGTCAATAACATCAGATACTAA
>JAKACI010000202.1 GCA_021821565.1 bacterium
ATGAAGCAAGTTTTTCCCCTTAAAAACTTTAAAAGTGAGATAGATGAAATTGATTTAGGTAATGATATTAAAATTAAAAAACTGACAGAAAAAGATTTTGACGAAATGTTTAAAGAAATAAAAAAAGGGATATTTTATCTTACCGAAAATGAGGCTTTAGAAATAGATTATCAAATAGAAATGCGTGTAATTATGGAAAATGGAGATACACTCAATCCTTATAGGTTTATGATTATTTGTTACAATCTTATTTCCGCCTTAAGATTATTTAAAACTGGAATTATCGGCGATGTTAGCCTATATAAAAACCATTATATAAAATATAAATTTGAATCATGGGAGCCGATATGGCAACCGCAGCGTGGTTCAATAACCACGCTGCAACAGATAAAGAATCCGTTTCAGTACAGTTTATTACTTCACGAAACCAAAGATTTTGTGAAATTTTGGAATAAATATAATAGTTATGATTTTAATAAAAATAGGTCAGTTGATATTGCTATCAGAAGGTTTAACTACGCCTATGAAAAAGAACTGGCAGAAGATAAGTTGATAGATTATATGATTATATTGGAGGCTTTATTTATTAATAATAATGATAATACCGAACTAAATTATAAGCTTGCGCTGCGAACAGCATTATTTATAGAGAGCGAAAATGAAGAAAGGAAACAGATACGTAAAGATATAAAAAAAGCTTACTCTTTTAGAAGCAAGATTGTTCATGGAAGTATCATAAGTAAAAAATTGGAAGCGCAAGTATTAATACCTAAAATAGAAGAATATGTCAGATTATCGATAAAGATTTTTTTAGATTCTAATAATAACCCTGAAGTAATAATAAAAAAAATAGAAGAAAATCTTTTATGTGACGGAAAAATATTTTAAGAATTATAGATATAAATTTATTTAAAAAACTACCATTTAAACCCAAAAAATATAAAGTGTTGATGGCAAAACTATCCGCTAAACTGATAACACTTTATAGATTGAACAAATTAAATAGTTATAGAGATACTTATAAAGACCTATAAAAATTTAATTAAGTATAAATTAACAGGAGACTATTTGTATGAAAAATATTGAAATGAACGTTGCCGGCGATGTTTTAACAATTAAGGTAGACCTTTCTAAGACATTCGGCAAGTCCAGCAGCGGCAAGTCGACTATTATCGCTTCTACGGAAGGCAATGTATCAGTGCCCGGCAAAGAGGAAGTCAAAATAGGGTTAAATGTTTATACGAAATAAAGTAGATAATACCCATATTAATCTTTTGAACAATAAAATCTTAAAATAAGGAGTATTAAATGGCTAATTCAAATTTTGAAACATGGGCAAAAGGATTTTCCGGGTGTCATGGCGGATATATTGAAAAAAGCATATGGATATGCGGAATTGAATGGGGCGGGCAATATAATAATGAACAAGAATTACTTCATGAATTCAAAAGAGATGTAACTAAACCGCCTGAAGGTTATTGCTCTGAAGAAGGGAATCTTGCTTCTCCGTATGATCGGAATATTTTAAAAATTATTACGGCAATATATGGAGAAGAAGTTAGCAAATATGGAGAAGTAAATGATAAACAACAACCTTTTGTAAAAAATAGTTCTGGCCAATATAAATTTTTCAAAATGAATTTATTTCCTATTGCGTTTAGAAACACAAACATAAATCAATGGAATAATTGTTTTAAAACGACTACAGGGTTTAAAGATAAAGAAGAATATATAAATTGGTGTTGTAAACATAGATTTCCTATCATAAAATCATGGGTTAATATCTACAAACCAAAACTTATAATTTGTTTCGGAAAAGATAATTTGGATTGTTTTAAAGAAGCGTTTACAGGCGTTGTTAAAAAATCAAATTGTTGCCCTAATCTTAATTCAAACCACTTAATAAACGCCGGTGAGAAAGTTGTTTCGGAAGATAACTTTCCAGTTTTAGGCAAAAAATTACACGTCTGCAAAACAAATAATAATGTAGTTATTGTGGTATGTCCGTTTCCTGGCGGCAGACATGGGTTGAATAGCAATGAACTTCTTAATAATTTTGGAAAAGAAATTAAGAAATATATATGATGACAATTTACATATAAATTTGAGATTAAAGAAAAATGAGAAAAACAACATTAGCACTAGCTTTGACTTTTATATTTATATTTTCAACGCAAGCCTTCGCTTTCGGCATTTTCAACATTCCTTACAATAAATCCGATTCTAACTTTAACAAATTAGCAATGCGAGTTTACAATTCTAACAGTCCTTATATTTACACATACGGAGCCTATACCTATAATGCCATACCGATAACAACGACTATGTCCGGTTGTAAATTAATAAGCATAATAAGAAAAACGCAGGGCTTTACTAATCCGGCATACCGGGCTATCGAAAATTACAAGATTTGCAACGGCAATATCGCAGAAGTTAAAAATACCAATCCGGCAGGCTGGAATAACTTGCCAAAAGGAATAAAACCTGTTATAAATAATGTTATCCAAGAGGCAAGGCAATACGGCAAGGCTACGGCTAATTATTACGGATATAGAGTTATAGGAAAGGCACAGGTTTATAACGGCAATACGGTTTATGTTTATGTGCTGAACGGGATAAAGTTAGAGGCGATGATGAGGGTTTAGGGGGTAATTCATGATAATTAATATAATAGTCGCAGTAATAACAGTTTTAGTCAGTGTAGTAGCCGGCGCGTTAATTACCAACCATAGTCAAAATAAACAATTCAAACATGATAAAGCATTGCAAGATAGACAGTTTAAGAATGATAAAGAAGAAAAAAATGATATTTATAAAAATTTGATAGAAACACTTATTCAAGAAATTGACTATACTGATAAAAAACTTAAAGAAAACGGTTCCATTTGGTCTGAATATTATGATATAGATATACAAAAAGCAATTATTATTAAACTATTGGATACAGAATTATTTTTTAAAAACCCTAATGTCTTGAATAATATAAGACGGTTAATTCATGTCTTACCAATATTAAATCAAAAAATAGAAAATTATAAATCAATTGTTCTACGAAATCTAAATTATTGGGAAAAAGAAGTAGATAAAAGCAGAGCAATAAGTCAGAAGGAAGTCAATGATTATAAAGATATAATTAAGAATGGTATTAATTTTCAAGATATTATAGAAAAACTTAATAATATTAAAGATTCAATTAAATAAATATATGTATATTATTTTAAACAGGATAAAGTTAGAAGCGATGATGAGGTTGCAAGACATAAAATTTAACTTTTAAATTAAATTAAAATAAATTATCATATTTATATTGTATT
>JAKACI010000203.1 GCA_021821565.1 bacterium
TTGCCAATTTTTTTGCCTCCACACGCGGTTTTAACAAATTATAACATACCTTAAGGTAGAGTATAGTTTTTGGAGAGTAGTATAATGGTTATAATATTATTAAATTCAACAAATATGTTTGCGTGTTGAGTCGCGTGCCGATAATTTTTTATGTTCTTCATTTGTTTTATTTCCTGTAAATTTATTGCCCGTCAATTCTTTTGAAAAGCGTATTATATCTGAAACTAAGATATCGGCCATATCGCCGCTAAAATTTTCTTTTACGACTATTCTTAAAATTTCAACGTCTTCGGCATCCTTTGGTAAATTATATGCAGGTACTATCCAACCTCTTTCTTTTAATTTAGCCGATAATTGAAAAACATTGAACTCTGCATTTTTTTTAATGGATACGGTAATTATAGGCAGTTTTATATTTTCAATTACGGGTTCAAAAAAATCTATTTCTTTTATTTTTTTCAATAGATGAACCGCATTTTTAAAAGCGTTTTTCATCACACGATTGTATCCGTCCTTGCCGAGCATTAACAAATTATAATACTGGGCGATCATCATTGAACTTCCGCGTGAAAAATTAAGCGTATATGTGGCTTCTTCGCCCCCTAAATAATTCACGTAAAATATCAAATCTTCAGGCAAATCAGTTTTATCTTTAAATAGAAGCCAGCCTAAACCCGGATAAACAAGTCCGTATTTATGACCTGAAACATTTATAGATCTTACGTGGGAAAGCCTAAAATCCCATTTTAAATCAGGGTATAGAAAAGGAACGATGAATCCACCGCTGGCACCATCAACATGAATAGGAATATTCCATCCTTTTTCATTTTCTACGTTTACTAACATTTCATTTATTTCTTTAATAGGGTCAAGCTGTCCCGTAAAAGTCGTGCCTAAAACTGCTCCGACGCAAATTGTATTTTCATCAATATTTTTTTTAACATCATTTACATCTAATATGTATTTCCCTTTTTTCATAGGAATAATTTTCATTTCAACATCAAAATAGCGTGCAAATTTTTCCCATACTACATGCACATCCGCTCCAATTACAATATTTGGTTTACTGCCATCTCTGCCCAGCATCTGCATCTTTTTTCTAAAATTCCATTTATGAGCTAACAGCCCAAGCATTATAGCTTCCGATGAACCTACGGTCGCAGTTCCTATGTATTGATTACTATCGGGAGCATTAAATAACCTGGCAAGCATATTAACGATACGCTCCTGTATGACTCCTGTTTGAGGATATTCATCCTGATCTACAAGATTTTTGTTTATGGTTTCAAGTATAAGTTTTTCTGCGCGCGAATCCATCCAAGTGGTAACAAAAGAAGCTAAATTCAAAGACGGATTTCCGTCTATATTCAGTTCGTCGTGAATTAGCTGATATGCGACATCAGGGCCTATTCCTTTATCAGGTATGTCATATTTAGGAATAGCGTCGGAAAAAAATCTGCCTGCATAAGTCGGAGTGATATTATCACTAAAAATAATATTTTTCTTTTTAGAAAGCATCTTAATAATATTTCCCTCTAAACTAATTTTATATTATATTATATTATATTATATTATATCATATATTTAATATTATTTATATTATTTTGCTTGTATTATGCAATAAAATAAGCAATTAAAAATTTAAGTTTTTCTAATGATGGCTTATTTGACGATTATTAATTGACTATTAATTCAAAAAAGACTCAAATATATATTTTGTCATTTGGAATGTAAAGCACACAGCAGTGCAGATTTATTTGACATCTTGACTTAACTTATATAATCAGTTTTAAGTGACCAAACTATGTTAAAAATTATATAAAATTTGCAATAATTTAGCAATACCCAAAATTGCCGATAGAAAATTATTTTTCTGGATTTCTGCTTAAGAGGAATGACTTTGCGGGTATTTAAGTTTTCACCCAACGCGTGTCATTCCCGCGTAAGCGGTAATCTAGTGTTTATATAACTTTAAAGCTATTTTAACAATCTCTATCGGCAATTTTGGGCAATAATAATTTTTTAAGGTTTACTCTAAAACGCTTTATTTACTGCAGATTTGAATGGCTCCCCGAGACGGATTCGAACCGCCGACCCAGTGGTTAACAGCCACTTGCTCTGCCAGCTGAGCTATCGGGGAATTAAAGAATAAAATCGATAATTTTATTTATATATTGCGCTAATAAAATATTAAATTAAAAAATGTCAAGTAATTTATAAACTCCCAAAATTGCCGATAGAGATTGTTAAAATAGCTTTAAAATTATATAAGCACCAGATGAGCCGTCTAAATACCGACGGCTTTAAAACGTACCCTCTTTTGCGGGAACGACACCCTTAGGGTGAAAAGCTAAGTACCCGCAAAGTCATTCCTCTTAAGCAGAAATTCAGAAAAATAATTTTCTATCGGCAATTTTGGGTAAACTAATAAATCTCAATTAAATATATCTAAATAAAATAAGTATAGTTAAAAAAAATTATCATGTCAATAATTTTTTTATCTTTAGTCATTAACTATTAAAATGTCTATAACAAATAAAACCCGCCAAAAAATAATTTAAATGATTCGGCGGGTAGGAGGACATTAAATGAGGAATTTAATATTAATAAAAAGATGAAAACCTTAACCCAACTTCACCACTTTTATTATTCTAAAATTATAACCCGTTGATATTATTACATTTTATTTTTTATTTTGTAGTTCCCATAGACATTTTTATTGTCCCCATAAATATTGTAATATCAATATGTTGCTGGTAATTACGGTGAAGTTTGGTTAAATATAAATATTTAATAATAATAATTTATATTCCCTCATTGATAGTATTGTAATATATAATTTATATAAATGTCAAAATATATTTAACTTGAATCTACCAATAAAAATTTTTAATTGACATAAATATTATTTATAAATAAGATATTATTTATAAATAAGATATTATATAAACAAGATAACTTTAATCCAAACAATAAAAAATGCGATTGCCATTAATTATTGGTAGCCATTAATATTAGTATTTGCTATTCCTTAATTTGCGTTTTTAACTCTTAATACTACATTTAATTCCAAAGGAGGAAAATATTATGCCATTTGTATCCATTAAAATGCTGGAGGGAAGAACAAAAGAACAAAAAGAAAAATTAATAAAATCTGTATCAAAATCTGTCGCCGATTCTTTGGATTTAGATATATCGCATGTTTGGGTTGTCATAGAAGATTTCCCAAAAGATGAATGGGGATTAGGAGGAATCCTTGCGTCAGAAAAAATTAAAAAATAAAACAAATTATAATAAACTTTCA
>JAKACI010000204.1 GCA_021821565.1 bacterium
TCAATGGTTAAAATAATTATTTTTTTTAATGTCATAATTATATAATTTTTCATTGTTTGTTTTACTTAAGTTATTATAATTATATTTGCCCCCGTCAATGTCAATTTTTCTTTTATCTTCGCCATATTCATCGCTAAATGATTTTAAGGCATCAATCCATGCTTTAAAATTAAAATATTTTCTTTCGCTATCAAATTTAGCCCCGTTTAAATATGCTCTATAAATTATTTTTGACGTAAACTTATCACCTCTTGAAATAAGTCCTTCAATAAAACTTACTTTTGGATCTTGATATTTAAAATTCACGTTTAAAGGTTTTAATAAATGTCTAAGATAATTGATTTTAAAATTTAATTCATCTTCGGTATTCATAGAGTGCCATTGAAATGGGGTATGGGGTTTTGGAACAAAATTATTTACATTTACAGTTATGTTTAGTTGTCTTGTTATTTTTTTAATTTTAACGATTAAATCTTTTATACCTTCAATATCGGAAAGTCTTTCATATGGCAGTCCAATCATAAAATAAAGTTTTAATTTATTAAAACCCTTTAAAACTAGTTGCCTTACTTCTAATAACAGATCTTCTTCCGAAATATTTTTATTTATAATTTTACGCAATCTTTCGGTTCCGGCTTCAGGAGCAAGCGTAAAATTTGTTTTTTTAATTTCAGAAGTCTTTTGCAGTATATTTTCGCTTAAACTGCCTATTCTCATAGAAGGAAAAGAAAACGATATAAGTTTTTCATTGGTAAATTCGGATAAATTATTTATTAAACTTTCAATTTCAGAATAATCCCCTGTTGAAAGCGAAGATAATGAAATCTCTTCAAAACCTGTTTTATCTATTCCGCTTTTTATAATATCTATTATTATTTCTTTTTTTCTTTCTCTTACAGGTCTATAAATATATCCTGCCTGGCAGAATCTGCACCCCGACGAACAGCCTCTCGCAATTTCAACCGAAAACCTGTTATGTACGGTTTCAATTACCGGAACTAATGGTTTATTAATATAATTTATAGAATTTAAGTCATAAATTATTGATTTTTTAATATTTTTTGATATTCCTGGAACATAAACCCCGTCTATTTTAGAAATTTTTTCTTTTATATATTGCCTGAATTGTCCGAAATTTTTGGATTTCATATCTTCCGACTTATAATTTTGTTTATAAATATCGGCGCGTTTCATATTTCTTAATGCATCATTTCTGGTACTTTTGACTATTTTAAATAATTTATCTGCGTCTGCATTTGCATTTGTATATGGATATATATCTATTTCTGCATTTTTATTTTTATTTTTATTTTTTTTCTTTTCTTCTTCTTCTTCTTCTTCTTCTTCTTCTTCTTCTTCTTTTAGATATTCTTTTTTAGCTTCTATAATTGTTTTGCATACTTCAACAACAGCATTTTCTCCGTCTCCCACAATAAAAAAATCTATGAAATCATTTAACGGCAATGGGTTAAAAGCGCAAGGACCGCCAGCTCCTATAAATGGGTCGTTTAAATCTCGTTGAAACGATAAAATAGGAATCTCTGACAATTCAAGCATATATAAAATGTTAGTGTAAGATAGTTCATATTGTAAAGAAAATCCTATAACGTCAAAATTTTTTAGAGGTTCTTTTGATTCTAATGAAAAAAGCGGGAGTTTATTTTCAACAAGCTTTGCAATCATATCCTGATAAGGCAGATAAACGCGTTCACATAAGATATCGTCGTTAGAATTTAATATATCATATATTATTTCCATTCCTATATGGCTCATTCCCAATTCGTAAAAATCAGGAAATGCAATAGCGTATTTAAGTGTGGCAAGATGAAAATCTTTTCTTACGGCATTGCTTTCAATTCCTAAATATCTTGACGGTTTTTGAACATACGGGAGAATCTTTTCTTTTAAAATATTATAAAATGATTTATTCATATAAATTTAATTAATTATGCAAAATTAAGAAAAACATAAAAGTTTTTTATTTATCTTATTTGTTTGATAAAATAATATTTTATAGTATTTTTAAGCCCTATATAATTTAGGCGGGATACCGTGTATCTTTATTGGATTCATCAATTTTAATAATTTTATTAATTGATTAATCATGTATAAATATTATACAATAATGAAATATTTAAATATATCATTAATTATATGTATAGAAATTAAATATATTCAAAAATTTATATATTTATTGTATAAATTATATAATATTTAAATTTATTAAATTAAATCTTAATTATATTTTTTATTTTATAAATTAAAGATAAGGATAAGGTTGGAAAATATGAATAATACCATTCAGCTCATTGCTATTGCAATAATTCCCGTATTGGCGGCAATTATTTTACACGAAGTTTCACATGGCTTTGTAGCCCATTTATTTGGAGACGATACAGCAAAAAATGCCGGCAGACTTACCCTTAACCCGATAAAACATATAGACCCTTTCGGAACAATTCTGCTGCCTCTTATTTTGATTATCATAGGTTCCCCTTTTTTATTCGGCTATGCAAAACCGGTTCCCGTTAATTTTAACGGATTAAAAGATCCTAAAAGAGATACTGCTTTTGTTGCGGCGGCAGGTCCTGTAACTAATTTTATTCTTGCCGTTGTTTCATTTATATTATTAAAAATTATTTTATTTAATTATCCCGTAATGAATTTATATTTATTTGAATTTTTGCATACATTTAAATTTCAAAATGTCTCAAATACAGGTATTTTTTTTAAATATTTCATATATCCGGTTACTTTTATGCTTTTTATCAGTATTATGATTAATGTTATTTTAGGTCTTTTTAATTTAATACCGATACCGCCTTTAGACGGCGGAAGAGTTGCCGTAAGTATACTTCCTGAGCCGTTATCTTCATTTTTAAGCCGCATGGAACCGTTCGGAATTTTTGTTATATTAATTTTATTATTAATTGACCCGTATAATTTTTTTATAGCAGGATTTAACTTTATTGTAAATAATCTAATTTTAAGAAATATTTAACTTAAAAAAATAAGTATATCAAAATATGTATTCCTGTAATGAAAATAATTATAATATAGAAATTAATGACCCTGCTAATACTGTAAAACTTGAATTCTTTGAAGGACCCCTTGACTTGCTTTTATCTCTTATAAAAAAGAAAAAAATTAATATTTATGATATACCGATAAAAGAAATAACGGAAGATTATTTAAACGCTATAGGGTTAAATGAAAACCAACTAAATAATAATAGTTTTAATATAGGCAAATATATTAATATTGATATAGGTGGCGATTTCATTGTTATG
>JAKACI010000005.1 GCA_021821565.1 bacterium
TTTATATATGTTAAAAAAAGACTGCAGAGCTTGAATTAATTGATTTAGCTGTTTTTACGCTTGAAAAATTAGGATTTAACAATTATGAAATACATTTAAATAATAGAAAAATATTAGACGGGATTATAGAAGCTTCAGGAATACCTGTTAATAAAAAAGAAACGGCATTGAGAATTTTAGATAAATTGTCTAAAATAGGAGAAGATAAAGTAATAAAAGAATTTATAGACAATGATTTAACCGAAGAAAACTATAAATCTTTTATTGATTTAGTAAATTATAATAATCACAGTATAAATATCAACAATGACAGAAATAATAATGTAAATAATGCAAACAATAATGTAAATACTGAATTTGAAAGTTCAAATATATTATTTTTAGAATCTCTAAAAAATAAACTAAAAAATAGCGGCAAGGCTTTAGAAGGAATAAATGAGCTTGTTTCTATTTTTGAAAATTCAAGCAAATTTAATTTAGATAAATATTTGCGGTTTGACCCGCTGCTTGTGAGAGGGCTAGGCTATTATACCGGACCGATATTTGAAATAAAATCTTTAGATGTGAATATAGGCAGTTTTGCTGCGGGGGGAAGATACGATAATTTAATAGAATTGTACGGAGCGCGTCCGGAGGGAGCCTGCGGATTGTCTTTCGGCGTTGACAGAATTATAGATATAATTCAAGAAAAAAATCCTGATTATATTAATAATTTGCCTTCCCCTATAACGGTATTTATCGCGTATCTTGATTCAAATGAAAAATTAATAGATTATTCTTTTAATATTGCCAAATTATTAAGGATAAATAATATAACATGTGAAATAAATCTAAATGAAAAATTAAATATATCTAAACAGTTAAAATATGCCAACAGTAAAAAGATTCCTTATACAATTGTAATAGGCGCAGATGAGCTGAAAGAAAATAAAATAAAACTGAAAGATATGAAAAAGGCAGAAGAATCCCTTATTTCATTAAAAGATGCCATAAAAATATTAAAGTGAAAAATACAAAAACAAAATATAAAAATAAAGTTAAATTTAACTCTTGTATTTCAAAACATTAATTGCTTTTTCATGGTTATTTTTTTCTTCCGAATCAATCTCGTCTATAAAGTCAAATGCCGAAGGTTTATAAATGTTTATCCATTCCTGCTTTTGTAGTATCTCAATAGATTGGTTGATGACATAATATCCTCTTTTCATTCTCTTAAAAAGTCTTTTAGAGTATTGGTAATTACTCATAAGCTCGTGATTGCTGAACATTGAGGATATATATGAATTTTTCTTTCTGTAATCTGCTATAACTTCTGAATTAAAGTGAGAAATCGTATAATAAATTTCATTTGCGGAAACATAAGTTTCTTCTAACTCATACCTGCTGAATTTATTTGAAAGCAACACGTATAAAATCTGTAATATCAAAAACTCCCCTTGTTTTCGATCAATTTTGACTAAACTGCCGTTTATTTTTAAACTAATAGAAGCGGGAGAAAGCATATCGTCAACTATAGGAAAGATCTTATCGGCGTAATCTTTGTAAAATATTGCGTTGTCTAATGCTATCTGCCACGCATTGAAACCTTTTCCGTCCGTTAATTCTTTATCTGCTCGGGCATTGGTCAATTCTTTAATCAAATTTAAATTACCGGTTTTAACTGCCGCCATTAAAGGAGTCATATTAAATTCGTCTCTGTAATTAATGCCGTAAATCTCAATAATTTTAAGTATATTTGTCGTCTGAATCTTTTGGGAATACAAAATATTTAAATTTCTTTTCTGTTGTTCGTAAAGATTAACATTGAAATCTAATTGTATGTTCTGATGCTGATATTGACCCTGCGTATGGGATTGAGTTTGCGCTTGCTTCTTAGTAAAGTAAATCTGTTTTGCCTTATCGAAATTATAAAGACTCAGAAACTTGATAATTTTTGGCATATCGTATAAGAGGGCATAATCAAAGACAGTTTTTCTAGGTTTTACAGGATTATCTTTTGCTGTTTTAATTTTATTAATAAGTTGAATAACTTTATCGGAAGTATTAATCTCCCACGGTACCTGTTGTTGTTTAAGAATCTTTTTCCTTATCTCATCAGCCTGTTCTTGCTTCCCCTGTGTCTCAAGTTTCATTGCCTCGATGAGCCATTCTTTATTTGACGATTGTTCGGATTCAATCGCTATATGTTCTATGGCGTTACTTAAACCGAGCAGATTAAAAATAGGATTTTTTATATCGTTTTCTATTATGAAAAGTTTTTTAACGGAGCGTGTAAACGCAACATAAAGAGCATTAATAAAAAATTTGTATTCTTCGAGGGATTTGTCTTTCTTATTTGAAGACCTCATATATTCAATATCATTTTTTAAATCATCTTCGGTTATGCCGCTTATAATGCTTTCGAAATTCTTTTTTTCTGATGAAATAAAGTTTAACAGTATAATATTGTCGTATTCAAGCCCTTTTATTTCAAATATGCTAAAAATAAGAGGAGTATTAAAATATTTACGGGCCTGCTGTTTTTCATCGTCCCTCATTACTATAACGGCAAATTTCGTAGATTTGCTAACTTTTTTATTAAGTTCGTTTTTTACCTTATCGGTATCCTTTAAAAATAATATTTCTCCCGATTCCCTAGATATGCTTTTCATCAAATACGTGCTTTCTTTATCTATAGAGCCGAATCTTTTTTGTTTAATTTTTAAAAGGGCATTCGAAATATTTGTTATAGACTTAGCGTTTCTAAAATTAGATTGCAGTATTTTAGTAACCTTTTTAATATCAAACGTCATATTATTGTATAACATGGTTTTGAGATTGCCCCAGGAAAAAAAGTTTGGATGGACGACCTGATTGGAGTCGCCGCTGAGTATAAAGTTGGATTTAGATTCATTTTTAATGCCGTTAAAAACACATTTAAGCTGAACGTTCGTAATATCCTGAACCTCGTCTACAACGATAAAATCGTATATTTTGCTTATTTTATCAAGATAACTATGAGCAAGAATATTCGGATCGTACAAGGCATTATTTTTAAGCATTAAAAGATATTTTTCGAAAAGGTCATATACAAGTTCTCTTTCGTTATGCAGAAAAATTGACTGACGGATTCCTATATTTAGATATTCTTCTCTGTGCAGATAAGGCGTATTTATTGAAAAACCTGAGATTACACCCCGAAATTCTTCATATAATTGATGACCGTCGGTAACCCTATTATGTCGGGGTATTTTGTAAAACCATTGAGAAAAAATTTTATAATCTATTTCTTTTTCTTCAGGAATTTTTACCGTTTGAAGGTACTCCTTAAAAGATAAAAATGATATATTCTGATTTTCATTTATATAGTTATTGCTATAATAGATATTTCTGGAATTTTCGACAAGATATTGCGAAAGAGTAACATAAAGACCGTCCCCGTGAAAAAGTTTCATTTTTTCGAGCATAAGCGCGGTTTTCCCGCTTCCTGCAGGGCCTATTATTATAAGCGGCGGCTGAGACCTGTAAGCATCAAACTGCACATCGTCGAAAGAAAATATTTTATCGAGAAAATGGAATCTTCTTTCCGCCGGATTTACATATAAAAGTTCGGGAACGTCATCTCCGATTTCGAACTGTTTGGTGTCGTCAACCTCTAAATTTTTTAACTCATCGATTTTCGCTCCGTGAAGAAATTTTGATTTTTCATAGGCATGGTTATGAATAACCTCAAGTATAAGGGCATATTTTTCGCCGTTATACTTCATTATTTTAAATAAGATGCGGTTTGAGTCGTCAAGTTTAGCCCTGTATAATCCATAATTAGATAATTTTTTAACGCTTACCTGTTTAAAATTATCGTTTTGAATAAAACTTAAAATTTTATCGTAATTTTTTCTTACCCCAGAAATGTTTAAATCGTTATATTCTATAATCTTCATAAAACAAACTACCGTTAGTTAGTTAAATAATCAGTTAATTAAAATATAAACTTGCTTTATTTCCAATTCGATGCCGGCAATTAATTAATTTCATTAAATATAAAAACATTTTTTTTAATTAAATGATAGCTGACCCCATTTTTTACAATTTTAAATAATGTCTTGCCGTAATTCTCTATATGGAACTTTAAATCAGGATTGTTAATATTGTTGTAATCAATAATATCAAAAAAATAAGGTAAAGAAGACTCTTCGAATATAGAATTTAATTTGTACATTAAATTTGAATCGATATCGCCCTTTAATGCTATATCAATATCCGAACCGGGTTTGTGTTTATTCGCAGCCCGAGAACCGAAAATAATTGCTTCTTTAATTTCATCAAATTGCTTTAATGTTTTTATTATTTGTTTTAAATTCTCATCGGAAAGACCAAAATTATTCATATTATTCTATTATAATTCATAATTAAGTTTCTTGAACAACCTTTCGATTAAAGGAAAATAATTTTCAACTATATTTTCTGCCACTTTTTTAGCAAATAGTTCATTATAAAGATGTGATGTTTTATTCCTATCATCCAATGCTTTAATCCATAACTCGCCGTCTTCAATAATACCTGATTGATACGCCTGCCTCAATGTTTTTTTCGGCGTAGGTACATCAAAACCTTCATTTTCAAGATAATCTTTTAATGTTTTCCATGCTAATTCGAACGTTAATTCAAATATTTGAATTAATCCCGCCTGTAAAATTTCATTTTTATAATTGTCTTTTTGAATTTCTTTAACTGCCGCATTCAATTTTTCTAAAGCTTTTTCAAAATTCTGAAAACGCTGTTTCCATCTAATATCAAAATACATAATTGGATATATTAATTAAATTAAGTTGATAATGCAATTAAATTATTAAATATATTTTTGATATATCTATCTAATATTAATCTAATATTAATATACATTTAATTAATATATTAATTATATCATATAAATCAAATGATAATAAAGATTTTACAGTAAAATTTCAAAAGAAAGCCAATAAATAAAAGTTGCCTTTTCCTGTAAAAATACCCAATAAAATTATGCAGGAAACATTCAAAAAAATCGATTCCGATTCCGAAAACTAACTTAATGATTATAAAACATTAAACGATTTTATGAGGAATATAAATATTGAGTCTTGAGTTTAAAATAACAAAGCAATTTGAAAAGGCATCTTAAAAATGCAAAAAAAGAAATAAAAATAAAAAGATAAAAAAAATTTTATATGTTATGGATATATTGATAGAAGAAAATCCTCTTGATAAAAAATACAAAAATCATTCTCTTGTCGGCAATTACTATAATAGAATGGAATACCATATAGAACCTGACTGGCTGCTAATTTATAAAATAAATTCGGAGAGTATAATTTTTTCTGTTAATTATTTAAAAAAATGCAATGCGACTAAAATGGCGAGCACCGCTATTATTATACTGAAACCCATGGAAAGTCTTTTATCTACGGCGTCTATCTTGTCTGATAAAGCTTCGATTGCAGAATCCGTCTTGTCCGATAGAGCTTTTATTGCAGAATCCGTTTTTTCAGAAGAAGATTTAAATTGAGAATCCGTTTTTTCAGAAGAAGATTTAAATTGAGAATCCATCTTGTCCGATAGAGCTTTTATTGCAGAATCCGTTTTTTCAGAAGAAGATTTAAATTGAGAATCCGTTTTTTCAGAAGAAGATTTAAATTGAGAATCCGTCTTTTCGGAAGAAGATTTAAATTGAGAATCCATCTTGTCTGATAGAGCCTTGAACGTGGAATCCGTCTTTTCTGATAGACTATCTATCAGAGTATGAAGGCTGTTAAACTTCTCTGTGAAGAGTTTTTCCTGATAATCGAATCTAGTATCGAAATATTTTTCTGGCGATATGGAAAAACTTGCATTCATATACTCATCCTCTTTTTTTAATTCTTCCATTGCTAATCCCCTTTTTTAATTATAACATTAATTTTCTTTAATATCCAATCTGGATAAAAATTGTATGCTTATTATTTTAACTTATTATTGTTATAATATTATGACGGTATTATTACAATTGTATTAAATTTTAAAAAAGGTGAGAGGGGGGAGTAATTTATTTTAATTAGATTTATTTATGACGTAACTCGAAAGGAAAATTAACAAAGAAATAAATCAGGCACCTTTTATTAGTCCGTTTTTATTATTTAAAATGACAGCTAAATACAATCAGAAGTGAGGGAATAAATAAATCCGACCCCATTTTTAGACCCTTTAAAGCCGTCGGCATTTAGACGGCTCATCCAGAAAAATAAATTTCTAACGCTGATTTAAGGTATTCATAGTTTTCACAATTATATTATAGCATGGAGTTATTGAGTTATTCAAAATTATTATTTATTTTAATCCTGTATAATGAAATAACATTCTTGACATTTTTAAAATAATGGTTTAGAATTAAATATAATTTATTTTTATATCTCAATTTTGTATCTCATTAATTATTAATATTATTAATTATTATTAAATTATTAATTATTATTAAATTATTAATTATTATTGCCGGAAAGTTCCTTATATAAGATAGGTGATAAAAGGCTACGGTTTATAGCAGAGGGTTTTTAGCTTTCTCATCCTTATTTATATACCTTATTTTTATTTATTTTCATTAGCAATATTTAACAATACAAAATGAATTAAATTTTTCTATTTTTCTTTTCTACTTATCTAAACCATTTAATTATTATTAATTATTAATTAACATTAATTTATTTTGAATTTATTTTGATGGATATGATATATGAAAAAATTTAAAAAAGTATTAATAGCCAACAGGGGAGAAATAGCTTCCCGTGTTATAAGAGCATGTAAAGAATTAGGTATTAAGACAGTTGCTATTTATTCCGAAGCGGATTCCCAGGCTTTGCATGTTAAAAAAGCGGATGAAGCGTATCTTGTCGGTCCAGGTCCTATTTCAGGCTATTTAAATGTTAATAGAATAGTAGATCTTGCCGTTAACGTGGGGGTTGATGCTATACATCCCGGATACGGGTTTTTATCGGAAAATGCTAAATTCCCAGCATATTGCGAAAAAAGAGGTATTGTTTTTATAGGTCCATCGGCTAAATCTATAGCAATGATGGGTGATAAAATAGAATCAAAAAAACTTATGCGCAAAGCAGGTGTTCCCGTTGTAGAAGGTTCGGAAGGCGGAGTTATATCTGAAGAAGACGCATTGAGTATTGCACGGTCCATCGGTTATCCTGTAATGATTAAAGCTTCCGCAGGCGGCGGCGGCAAAGGAATAAGAATTTGTTTTAACGACGATGACATTAAAAAAAATTTTTCGCTGTCTAGATCTGAAGCAGAAAAATCATTCGGAAATCCTGAAGTTTTTATTGAAAAATATATAGATAAGCCTCATCATATAGAATTTCAAATTCTTGCGGATAATTACGGCAACATAATACATCTTGGCGAAAGAGATTGTTCTATTCAAAGAAAACATCAGAAATTAATTGAAATTGCTCCGTCTCTTATATTAACCGAAGAATTAAGAAAAAGAATGGGCGAATCTTCTATTGCCGCAGCTAAGGCTTGTGATTATAGAAATGCAGGAACCATAGAATATATTATGGATAAAAACGGCAACTATTATTTTATGGAGATGAACACGAGAATCCAGGTTGAACATCCTGTTACAGAAATGATTACCGGAGTTGATATAGTAGGCGAACAAATTCAAATAGCAATGGGTAAAGAATTAGATATTAAACAGGAAGATGTAGTATTAAGAGGCTATGCTATAGAATGCAGGATTAATGCCGAAAATCCAAGAAAAGATTTTGCTCCCAGCACGGGGAAAGTCACGGCGTATTATTCTCCGGGAGGTATTGGCGTAAGGATAGACGGGTCTGTATATAAAGACTATGTTTTACCGCCTTTTTATGATTCAATGATTGCTAAGATGACTGTGTATGGAAGAACGTGGGATGAAACGGTAAGAAGAGCTTCAAGAGCTTTGCAGGAATTTGTGATTAAAGGCATAAGAACTACTATACCGTTTCAATTAAAAATAATAGAAGACGAAGATTTTATAAAAGGAAACTTTGACACTCATTTTATCGAAGAAAGGCAGTACCTGAGAGATTATAAAATACAGAGGGACCCCTCTGACAGAATTATTGCTATCTCAGCCGCAATTGCGGCATATTATGGAATATAAGAATATAATAAGATATATCATTAATAATAAATAATATAAAATTATAAATAAACTAGGATTAATAATTTAATAAAAATAGCAGGCATAATATGAGCGAAACAAAAGAAAAATACATTAGAAAAGTTGATTTTATGGAAGTTGCTTTAAGAGACGCGCATCAGTCATTGTTGGCTACAAGAATGACTACACCCGATATTCTTGGAATAGCCCCTGTTCTTGATGCTATAGGATTCTGGTCGTTAGAAGTTTGGGGAGGGGCCACTTTTGATTCGTGTTTAAGATTTTTAAAAGAAGACCCGTGGGAAAGACTTAAAAAATTGCGCAAATCTTATAAACACTCCCGTCTTCAAATGCTTTTGCGAGGGCAAAATCTAGTAGGATACCGTCATTATGCCGATGACGTTGTAGAAAAATTTATAGATTTAAGCGTTAATAACGGGATAGACGTATTTAGAATATTTGATTCATTAAATGATTTTAGAAATATCAGAAAATCGGTAGAAGCCGTAAAAAAAAGAAAAAAAATAGCGGAAGCAACTATATGCTATACGACAAGCCCTGTCCATACAAATGAATTATTTACTCAAATGGCATTAGAACTTGCAGAAATGGGAGCCGACGCTATTGCTATTAAAGATATGGCCGGTTTGCTTTCTCCTTTAAAAGCTTATGAACTAGTTTCTATGATTAAAAAGGCGGTTAATCTGCCTGTCCATGTACATTCGCATTCAACAGGCGGTTTCGCGTGTATGTCATTATTGAAAGCCGTTGAAGGCGGAGCGGATATTATAGATACGGCTATATCTACAATGTCCGGCGGGACATCGCATCCGCCGACGGAATCTATGGTATTTACTCTATCAGAAATGGGTTACGATGTAGATCTCGACCTTGAAAAGCTTAAAGAAGTTGCGGATTATTTTAAAAACGTAAGGAAAAAATATAAGGCTTTTGAAAGCGAATATACAAATATTAATACAGATGTGCTTGTGACCCAAGTTCCCGGCGGAATGATGTCAAATCTTGCAAACCAGCTTAAAGAACAAAATGCTCTTGATAAGATGGATGAGGTTTTATATGAAGTACCGCAGGTTCGCGAAGATTTCGGATATCCTCCTTTGGTTACTCCTACTTCGCAGATTATTGGGACTCAGGCTGCCCTTAATGTAATAACGGGAGAAAAATATAAAGTTATAACAAGCGAGGCAAAAAATTATCTCAAGGGATATTATGGCAAAGCGCCTGCAGTAATAAACGAAGATGTTAGGAAAAGGGCCCTCGGCGATGAAGAATTTATAACTGTAAGGCCAGCCGATCTTCTTGAGCCTGAATTAAAACAGAATATAGATAAAATTAAAGAATTTATAGCCGGTGATGAAGATATTATGAGCTATATATTATTTCCCCAGATTGCTATTGAATTTTTCAAAGACAGAAAAGACGGAAAATTGCCGGATTATACCGCTCAAAACAGTGAAGGAGAATATTCGTCCGATATGTCAAACGGATTAGTTCTGTCCAATGAATTTGCGGAAGCCGAAAAATTTAGAGACAGTGATCTTGTACCGAGCGAGTTTATAGTTACGGTTCATGGCGAGAACTATAGGATAAAAATAGCCGGAGTAGGGCACAAAGCAGACCAGAAAAGACCGTTCTTCTTAAATGTAGACGGTACTATGGAAGAAGTTACCATCGAATCGCTTACAGAAGTAGTTCCAAGCTACGGAGGCGAAATTGTAGGTGAAAATATTGCAAGATCTAAACGTCCTTCGCCAAAAAGAGAAGGAGACGTATATGCGCCGATGCCGGGAAGAATTACTAAATTACTGGTAAAAAAAGGAGATTCCGTAAATGCAGGCGATACTGTTTTAATAGTAGAAGCTATGAAAATGGAAAATGAAATTCACACGCCTATTGACGGTATAATAAAAGAAATATATGTTGAAGAAGGCGATATGGCAAATCCTGACGAAACGCTTATATATGTTGAATGATTTATTATATTAATTAATTTTTTGATTATTTATAATTTTATTTTATTTTTTTATTTGATTAAAAAGGTAATTATAAAAATAAATGAAATAAAATTATAATTATATTTTAATAATATTATATATTTATAATCAATCATTTTAAATTATGAAGGTGATATAATTGACACGTAATCCTGCAGTTGCGGGTTCTTTTTATCCTGCGGATATAAATCAGATAAATGCGCTTATAAGATCATTTAATGTGAACACCCCTGAGGATAAAATTAATGCTTTTGGAATAATTTCTCCGCATGCAGGATATGTTTATTCAGGAAAAACTGCTTTAATGGGATATTCATCTATTGACATAAAAAAGAATATAATAATTATGGGTCCTAACCATACGGGATTAGGTTCGGATTTTTCTGTTATGAACGAAGGAAGCTATAATTTTGGCGCATTTAATGTACCCATTAATTCTATTCTTGCAGATGAAATTATTAATCAAAAAGACAGCCCCTTCCAATCCGACGATGAGGCTCAGTTAAAAGAGCATTCAATTGAAGTTCAAATACCGCTGCTGCATTATTTCAGATCTGATTTTTCAATAGTTCCTATAGTTATTTCATATATAAGATACGATGATGTAATAAAGGCCGCCAAAGCTATTTTTAACGCTCTTATAAAATTAGACTTGATAGATGATGTTTTAATTGTCGCAAGTTCCGATATGACGCATTATGAAACCGTCGAAGAGGCAAAGATAAAAGATTTGATAGCTATAAACGAAATTATTCGGCTTGACCCCGAAGGTCTTTATGATAAAGTTATCGGCAATAAAATTTCTATGTGCGGATTTATTCCTGCTTCAATTATGCTATTAGTTGCAAAAATGGCGGGTAAAACCAATGTAAAATTAATTAATTACACAAATTCAGGAGAGGCTTCGGGAGATTATTCAAGTGTCGTAGGGTATTCCTCAATTGCCGTATATTAGCCATAGCATAAAACACATAACATACATAGTATATTGAATTTTATATAGCTTAAATAATATGGTAAAAACAAGATTTGCACCGAGTCCCACAGGATATCTTCATATCGGAGGAGCTAGAACGGCGCTATTCAATTATATTTATGCCAAACATTACGTCGGAAAATTTATTTTAAGAATTGAAGATACCGATTCTGAAAGATCTTTAAAAGAATATGAAGAAGACATAATTAAAAGCTTAGAATGGCTTGGATTAGTTTCTGATGAACCTGTCTCATATCAATCTTCGAGATTAGACATATATAAAGAATATTGCCAAAAACTTTTAGACGAAGGCAAAGCTTATAATTGTTATTGCAGCGTTGAATTGCTGGAAGAAGATAAAAATAAGCTTATAGCCGAAAGTAAAAAACCGATGTACTACGGAAGATGCCGCAATTTGCCGCCTGATAAACAAAATAACGATTTGCCCCATGTAGTCAGATTTAAAACACATAGAGAAGACGGTCATTTAACCAAATTTAAAGATTTAACAAGAGATCAATTTGTTTCCGTAAACAATAACGAGATTGACGATTTTGTAATTATGCGGACAGACGGAATCCCTACTTATAACTTTGCCGTCGTTATAGACGATGCCCTTATGGGTATCACTCATATTATAAGAGGAGACGACCATTTGAGCAATACGCCTAAGCAGGTGCTTCTTTATGAAGCTCTTGGTTTCAAACCGCCTGAATTTGCTCATGTTTCAATGATTCTAGGAAATGACGGAAAAAGATTGTCTAAAAGACACGGCGCAACGGCAGTTATGCAATATAAAAACGATGGTTTTTTACCTGAAGCTCTGATAAATTACCTTGTAAGACTCGGCTGGTCTCACGGAAATGACGAGATTTTATCTATTGCAGATATGATTAAGTATTTTGATTTAAAACATATAAGCAAATCAGCCGCCGTGTTTAATAAAGAAAAATTATTATGGCTTAATGCTCATTATATAAAACAGAAAACCGCAAAAGAATTAGTAGACATGATTAATGATATAGATAATAATATAGATATAGATATAGATATAGATAATGAAAAAGATAAAAAAATATCTTATAGCGAAAATGTTTCAATTTTAATAGACGTTTTAAAGCCGAGAGTAAAAACCTTAATTGAAATAAAAGAAAAAATGGGATTTTATTTAAATGACGGCAATATTATTTACGATAAAAACCTGCTTAGCGAAATAGATAAATTTAAATTAAACGAGTTTGATAATTCTGATAATAATAATGACTGTGCCGTTAAGCATAACAATATTCAAAATAATAGCTTTAATTCTTTAAGTAATGCTATATATTTTCTAAATACATTAATAAATTTTGTTGAAAATTTAAACTTGGACATCCAAAGCTTCAATGGAGCCGGATATATAAATTACATAAAAGAATCTTTCAATGAATTTTTTTTAAAAAATAAATGGTCGCTCAAAGAAAAGGCTATGATTATAAGAATAGCGCTGACGGGAGAAAAAATAAGCCCGGGTATTTACGAAGTTATTTTTGCATTGGGCAAGAAAAGAACATTGCAAAGAATATATAATTTTATTGAATTTCTAAAGACGAATTATAATTGATAGCTGCTCTATTTTCTTGATAGACAATGGCTATTTATCATAAATAAATTTTTATATTTTTTAATGTTTTTTATATAATATATATACCTTAAATCACCGTCAGGGATTTATTTTTCTGAAAGAGCCGTCTAAATGCCGACGGTTTTAAAGCGTACCTACTTACGCAGGAATGACTTTCAGAGGATTTAATTTTTAACCCAGCGAGTGTCATTCTCGCGAAAGCGGAAATCCAGTCTTTATTATATGTTGAAGCAACTTTAATAGTCCCTAACGGTGATTTAAAGATATATTATATAATTTTGTATATGTTGCATTAATTAAAATAAATTATGAAAGTTATTTGCGGGATTGATGAGGTCGGCAGAGGCTGTTTGGCAGGTCCAGTAATATCGGCTGCAATAATTATTGATAAAAATTTAATTCCCTTCGGTATTAAAGATTCTAAGCTATTAACTCCTGAAAAAAGAGAATATTTTTTTGATTATCTAATAGAAAACGCAATTTCTGTTTCAATCGGGGCTGCGTCTAATGTTGAAATTGACGAAATCAATATATTAAATGCCGCTATGCTTTCTATGGAAAGAGCATTTAATAATCTAACCGTTAAACCGGATATAGTTATTATAGACGGTCCGTATATTCCTAAGCAGATGAAAAATTTAGACAAAATTAAAGTATTGCCTGTTATAAAAGCAGATATAAAAGTAAAATCAGTTTCTTGTGCTTCTATAATAGCAAAGGTTACTAGAGATACAATTATGAGAGAATACTACGATAAAAAATATTATGGATACGGATTTAAAAATCATAAAGGATACGCAACAAAAGAACATATGGAAAATATTTTAAAATTGGGATTAACGGATATACATAGAAAAACTTTTAAATTTTCCTGTTAAATAGAAAAACTTTTAAAATTATCTATTTATATTATAATGTCATTATAATATAAATAGATTCCTGCCAAGTCGGGTTGAGACGCATAAACTTTAATCTTGCATTAGAAATTTATTTTCTGGATTCCTGCGCAGGAATCCAGTATTGCTTACAATTGAAATACACTTATAATTTCTATTGCAGGATTAAGGATAAAGTTTATAATTTTAAAATAAATATATTTGTATTATAATATCAATTTATATTATATATATAATATATAAAATACATAAAAGAAATAAAAATAATAAATTAATAAAATGAAAGAATATGAAGGCAAAATCATTAAATAGAAAAAAAGGAGAAGCAGGAGAAAAAATAGCTAAAGAATTTTTAGAAAAATTAGGCTATAAAATTATAGCGACTAATTTTAGAAAGAAATGCGGAGAAATTGATATTATAGCCGACAAAGACAAAAATAGTATATATTTTATAGAAGTAAAATCAAGATTTCAAAATAATTTTGGGATGCCTTTAGAATCTGTTGACGGTAAAAAAATAGATAAAATTGCAAAAGTATCGGAATTATTTTTGCTTGAATATACAAAAAAACCAAAATCAATAAACTATGGAATAATATCAATAGAATTTCTACCTAACAGTTCAATTAAACTTATATTCTTTGAAAATGGATTTGATTAAATTATCTTTAGCGCAAATCGCTCCTGAACCCGGATTGTTAGATTGCAATCTTGAGAAACATCTAAAATATATAGACGAGGCAAAGCAGTCAGGGAGCAAACTTATAATATTTCCGGAATTGTCTTTAACCGGATATTTTCTAAAAGATGCCGTTTATGATGTGGCCATTAATATAAAAAATAGCCGTAAAAATAAAGAAAACAGCAAAAATACCGAAAATACAGGATTAGATTTTACAAAATACAATAATTATAATTATACAATAGACAGTCTTTTAGATAAAAGTAACGAAATTGCAATTATTGCAGGATTTGTTGAATCGGATGAAGATTATAATTTTTACAATAGTACTTTTTGTTTATCGGGGGGCAATATTTTGCATGTTCATAGAAAAGTTTATTTGCCGACCTACGGAATGTTTGAAGAGATGCGTTATTTCAAACAAGGCAAAGAATTTGGAGTGTTTAATATTCTGGGAGTTAACTCCGCAATATTAACATGCGAGGATGCCTGGCATTTATCTTCTTCATATATTGCAGTCAACAAGGGAGCTAAATTGATTGTAATAAATTCTGCTTCCCCTGCCAGAGGAATTGAAGAAGGAAACGATAAATTCAGCTCGGTTAAGATGTGGGAAGAGCTTCTTTCCGTGATAGCTTTTTATTATAAAAGTTATGTCATATATGTAAATAGAGTAGGATTTGAAGACGGCATAGGTTTTTCCGGAGGCTCATGCGTATTTTCTCCGGACGGGAAGAAAGACTATTACCTTGACTATCTTGACGAAGGATTACTGAATATTGAAATAAATCTTGATTTCTTAAAAAATGAAAGATTTAAAACTCCTATACTGAGAGACGAAAATTTAGATATAACATTAAAAGAAATTAAAAGTATAATAGATAATCGGTAAATACAGATGAATTAATTAAGTAATAAATAATTTATAAGTATTTTTTTGCCAAAATTAATTCACTAATTGATTCACTTTTTTAATAAAAATTAACAATAAACATAAGCAGGCAATATAATAAAAAGCTGAACAGTAAAATCAATATATGTTATTATAGCAGTTATGAGAATCCATATAAAATTTCCATTGGCAATTTTGAAATATAAATATAAATATAAAATATATATAATAAATATATTATAAAAAATAAATATCAATGATTAACCAGCATTTACCTGCAATAGATTCAATTAATTTTAAAAATATTCATAAACTCCTCGTAAATTTTATAAAAGAAGAAGTTAAAAGAACAGGAGTGAATAAAATTGTATTAGGATTATCAGGAGGAATAGATTCCGCAGTTTCATGCTATCTTGCGGTTTCGGCGTTGGGCAGCGATAATGTTGCCGCTATTTTAATGCCTTACAAAGCAAGTTCTTCAAAAAGCCTTGAAGACGCAATGCTTGTCGTAAAAGATTTAAATGTAAATTATTATATCATTGATATTACTGGTCAGATCGGTGCTTATTTTGATAAAATAGGTAGTAATAAGTCAGGCTATAATAATAATTCTGAGTACAATAAATCTAACTTTAATTTTGAAGATAAATCTAAAGAAAATAATTATGAATTAAAACTTAGAATGGGAAATAAAATGGCAAGAGAAAGGATGTCTATTTTATATGACTATTCCTATATTTTAAATTCTTTAGTTTTAGGCACAAGCAATAAATCCGAACTTTTATTAGGCTATGGAACAATATACGGTGATATGGCTTCGGCTTTAAATCCTATAGGAGATATTTATAAAACGCAAATATATCAAATTGCGAAACATCTTGGTGTCCCAGAAAGCTTAATAAATAAAGCCCCGTCCGCAGATTTATGGCAGGATCAGTCTGACGAGAAAGAACTTGGATTTACTTATAAATTAGCCGATGAAATTATGTTTCTTTTAGTAGATAAAATGTATAAACCTGAAGTTGTTATATCTATGGGTTATGATGAAGATATTGTTAATAAAGTTTATAATAAAATAAAAAAATCTCAGTTTAAAAGAAGGCAGCCTTTAATTGCAAAAGTTTCTCAAAGGACGATAAACATTGATTTTCGATATTTAAGAGACTGGATTTAATTATTTAAATTTTTACGTTTTGATATGATTTTATAATACCTGAGTCTGCAGGGTATGCTCCGTCGGGTATCCAATGTATCGGCGGCTAACATTGCCATACGTCGAAACTGGAAATTCGCGCCTATTAAGACTTAAGTTGTATATACTTATACAATGAGATTAGAATCTTGGTTTAATTTATTTAGTAATAATAATTTACTGTTGTATCATAATGTAATGTATAATTTATATATTGTTGCGACCCCTATAGGCAATCTTGAAGATATCACAATCAGAGCGTTGAAAACTTTGCGTTCCGTCAGCTTAATTGCGTGCGAAGATACTAGAAAAACGAGGATACTTACTTCAAAATATCATATAAAATCTCGTTTGATTTCATATCATGAATATAATAAATAAGTCGTACGCATCCGTAAAAAATCCCATTCCTGCCGTAAACATAGTTCTAAAATGATGCTTTGCAAGACCTACTTCATCTAAACTATGAAGCAGTTCGCCCCTTAAATCTTCGCT
>JAKACI010000205.1 GCA_021821565.1 bacterium
TGAGTCGTCGGTTTTAAGTTTATTCGGAGGAATATTAGGAATAGGGCTTGGCATCGGCATATCCGATTTAATTTCTATTATTTCGCCGCTTAAAACTATTCTAACTATTGAACCCATTGTCATATCAATTATATTTTCGGTAGGGGTAGGCGTATTTTTTGGTTTTTATCCTGCCTATAAGGCATCAAACTTAAATCCTGTTGAAGCGTTAAGATATGAATAAAATGCTTCTTATTAACTTCGGCTGTCTCCACTCCTGCTAAAGAGAAGAGCTAATACTAATAATTTATAATACTAATAATTTAAAAGGGTGGGTTTGGTCTGATTCAGAATTAAAATAGAATAATTAAATATTTATTGAATTTATTTTTAGCAAATTTTGCAAAAAACATCTTCTTTTTCGGATTTAACGGCATCTTCCTGTTCAATTAATATACCCTGACTTTGACACCTTTTTCTGTTCTCAATCCCGCAAATCATTATAATTCCTGACAACAATATCGTAAAAATATTTGTTTTCATAAAATTGTAGTGGCAACTTTTTTTAAGTAAATAAATTATAATCCATATTATTATTGATTTTATTCTTGACATATAATAATATATGTAGTATTCTATATATATGTTTGTAAAAATTACTAAATCAAAAGACAAAAAATACGTTCAGATAGTTAAGTCTTACAGAGAAAACGGCAAAGTAAAACATAAAATAGTTTTAAACTTAGGAAGGCTCGATATTGCCGAAAACTCTAAGATGATAAAAGACTTATCTTTAAGATTGGCGGAAGTAACGGGAATAGGACTAGATATTTCTTCTTTATCAGGCGGAGATATTTTAAACTACGGTTTTGTCGCATACAAAAAACTCTGGGAATCTTTCGGTATTAATTCTATCCTTAACTCTGAAGACATAAAAGGCAATATAGATTATTCTTTAAACGATACGTCTTTTCTTATGAGTCTTACTCATTTATTAGATCCTCAAAGCAAGCTTTCAGCGTATAATCATAAAAACAGATATTTAGGTCTCCCCGATGTTAAACTTTATAATCTGTACCGTTCATTAAATATTTTATCTAATAATAAAGAAAAAATAGAAGAAGAACTTTTCTACAGAAAAAGAGATTTATTTAATCTTAGTTTAGATGTCGTATTCTACGACGTTACCACTTTCTATTTTGAATCCGTCAGAAAAGATTCCTTAAAAAACTTCGGCTTCTCAAAAGATAACAAGCTGAACGAAGTTCAGGTTGTTATGGGTCTTTTGGTAGATAAAGACGGTATGCCTGTCGGCTATGAATTATTTCCCGGAAATACTTACGAAGGTAAAACGCTGGAAGTATCTCTTTTAAAATTAAAAAAAAGATTTAATATAGACAGAATTATCATAGTAGCCGATAAAGGAATGAATTCTAAATTAAATCTTAAAAAAATATCTGATATGGGTTTTAACTATATTATATCTTCAAGGCTTAAATCTTTAAATAAAAATATGTTGCAGAAAATATTTTTTAAAGAAGGTTTTATTAAAGAAAAAAAATATTCTTATAAAAAAATAGATTATTTAAATAAAAATAAAGAATTTGATATTAGAGAAAATCTCATAGTAACCTATTCCGACGAAAGAGCCCTTCATGATAAAAAACAGAGGGAGAAATTAATAACTAAGGCAATTAAATATTCAGAAGTTCCTTCCCTTATTAAAGCATCTAACAAAAAAGGAGGAAAGCAATATATAAAAGAAACAGGCGACTGTTCTTTTTCTTTAGATGCAGGCGCTATTGCAAAAGACGAAGCCTTTGACGGATATTACGCAATACAGACTAACGAATTAGATTTAGAACCGAAAGAGATAATTAACGCATACAGCCATTTATGGAAGATAGAAGAGTCTTTCCGTATTATGAAATCGACCATGGAAGTAAGACCTATTTTTCACTGGACTGAAGAAAGAATAAAAGGGCACTTTGTTATATGTTTCTTATCATTTCTTCTTGAAAGAACGTTAGAGCTTAAACTGAAAGAGAAAAATATAGAGTTTTCTCCCGATAGAATAAAAGAAGCTTTAAATTCTATGAATTTTGCATCGGTAGAATATAATAACGAAACATATCTTCTTAAAACATCCGCTTTAGAATTATCTAATAAAATACTAAAAGTATTATCTATAAAACCGTTTAAAAATATTACCCCGCTAAAAGAAATAAATTAATATTTTTACAATTGTAGTGGCAATAATGCAAAATTAAAAAAAGAGATGCGCCATTTTCAAGGGTTTGGTTGGTATGAGGTGTCAAAGTCAGGATAAACAGAAAAATGCACGATTTAATGCCGTCATAGGCGGCACAACATTTAAATTTTTAAGTTTTTTAAAAACGAACGGAATTAAATATATGATATTAAAGAATAAACAGGCTATTTTAACTACAAACTACCGTATAATAAAATATCTGCCGAGCTATGTTTTAATTCAAAGTGTTTCACAGAATAATATAAAATTATCATACTAAGAGGTGATTTATTATGAATTTATTTAAAAGAAAAACTCAGCAGAAAAACGTAAAAGAAACTGATAATTTAACTATGAAAAAAAATTCTAATAAAAATCTGTATATTATTCTCGGACTTATTTTTATTGCGGTGTCGGTTTTTATTATTTATAAGTCTATGAATATTAATCAAAGAGTTATATTACCAAAATATGCGCTTAAATTTAGTTCGCCTGCGATAAATTTTAGTCCTTCCGTTAAAATGCAGCATCCTAAGTCTTTTAGCAATAATACAGATAAACGGCTTTTGCCTGTCCATTCAAATAAATTTGCCAAACCCGATAATTTCAATAAAAAAATACATCTAAAGCCGCATCTAACGCCGCAGGCGCATACGACCGGCAATTATTCGTCTATTATATACAAACTGGATAAACAAATAGAGATAGCAAAATTAAAGCATGAACTTGCGCTTACAAAAGAGGGTAAAAATATTCAAAAAATGTCAAACGCTCAGACAATGCCAAATAATTTAGGTATCGGCATACTCCGGATGCTCCCGCAATATATAAATCCAAAGGGTTCAAAAATAAATAATATATCAAAATATTTTAAAAATTATAAACAAAATAATACAATAAGATTAAAAGGTGTTTCAAATGCAGCCGCAGATGTCGGCATAGGTAAATCTAATTTTGTCGTCCAAACAGGCAGCGAATTTGACGGCTATAAGGTTTTAAATATAGGTGATAGTTCCATAACTATTGTTAAAGACGGTAAAATAAAAAAATTTAT
>JAKACI010000206.1 GCA_021821565.1 bacterium
CATGTATAACAGAAAGTAAATCCGATGTTAAAGAAACAATTGCAGTTAAAAATTATAACGAATTTTATAATTTAATTAAATCAAAAACGCCTAATAATATACATATTCAAAGATACAAAGGTCTTGGGGAAATGAATCCGGATCAGTTATGGCAAACTACAATGAATAAAGAATCAAGAATGCTAAAAAAAATCAATATAAATGATTTAATAGAAGCAGATGGAATGTTTGATGTGCTTATGGGAGACAGGGTGGAACCGAGAAGAAAATTTATTGAAGACAACGCCTTAAGTGTCTCTAATCTTGACATTTAATAAAATAAGTATCTGAATAACAAAATAAATTACTAAACTAACTAACTTTCGCATCCAGAAAATAATAAATTTATATATTATTTAAATTAATAATTATTATATTTATTTTATTCCGCCGTATTTTTAGTAATATTTTTATTTTTATTAACTGCGGCAGTTTTTTTGATCTTTGGTTTCGTCTGCACGGGTTTTGCCGAACGGTCTTTTGCTGCAGTCGCAGATAAATCCAATGAACCTGCTTTTGTCCTCGATTTGGTCTTCGTCGACGAGGGCTGTTTCTTTTTTGCAGTCGAAGTTTTTTTTGCAGTCGCTGTATTTTTATTACTAGTTGAAGGCGACAAAGGATTTTCTAAAGGATTTATATTTTGTTTATTGTCTAATTGTTGTTTACTCTGCCCGCCCTCCCCATCTTCGTTATTTACAGGATCATTAAACTGATCTTTAAATTCTGTCGTCGCTTTTTTAAATTCCCGTAAACCTTTACCTAAAGATTTTCCTATATCTGGAAGCCTTTTAGGGCCAAATACGAGCAAAGCTGCCACAATTATTATTATTATTTCCGGCGTTCCTATACCAAACATTTTTTCTCCTTGTTCTTTCCATTATATATATTATTAATTATAACATATTTTATTAAAATAAAAAACATAGTTATTATACTTTAATAATTCTTCCATAGAAACTATCAATGATATTTCAATGATAAGCAATACTGGATTCCTGCTTTCGCAGGAGTGACTTTGCGAAGATTTATCGTTTTACGCATTGCAAATGCAATTAATATACCGTACGTAGTATATATTATATATTATCCCAAAATTGCCGTAAAAAGCGAAAAATAAACTTGCGAATTTAATATTAAATTTAATATTAAAAATATTAATTGTTCCTTTTGGAACAATTAATATTTTTAAGTGTCCCAAATAGTTCAATTTTAAACACACATAATTATTAAACATCTTGTTTAAAGGCATTTAATATATGGCACTATTTTTGCATAATTTAAAGAATGACTGCTAAAAATATGTCAAATACTAAATACTTAATTTATAATATCAAATCTAATAATTCGCATATATTTATATATCATTATTATAATAAATAATGTAATTATAATAAAAAATGTATTAATATATTGACATATAGTTATTGCAAGTAATATAATTATACATAATAAGAATATTGTAGGTAATTATATATAATATAAATTTATTTAAGATAACTCATTATTTAATCCTCTCTAATTTATTTGAGAGATACAAATAATCCATTGACTTTATTTATATCTGTATTAAAACATATATCATATATGTTGTGCTTTAAATGTAAAAGCGATAACCAAGCAATTACATTAAAAGACTTAAATATTCTACAAGAGGTAAGGCGGGTATCGGTTATTATATTAGTTTAGCGTTAAAAAAAATAGATATAATAAATAGATATAATAAATAGATATAATAAATAGATAAAATAAATAGATAAAAGGGAGGGTTAATATAACAAATATGTTTAATCTGAACCTGACATACAGCGTTGCTTTATTTGGAGGGATGTTAGCCTTTTTTTCTCCGTGTGTTCTTCCATTAATACCGGGATACATTTCGTTTATAAGCGGGGTAAATCTCGAAACTCTTACTTCCGAAAAAAATCATAAGAATATGATTAGAGTTTTTACTGCGTCCCTTGCTTTTGTTATTGGATTTTCCGCAATATTCGTAGGGCTTGGAATCGGTTCGGAAACAATTTTCAGCAATTTCCTTAAATCGCATTTAAATATAGTAAGAATAATCGGCGGTATCATAATCATCCTTTTTGGGCTGTACTGCCTCGGTTTGTTTAAGCTTAATTTTTTGAGCAGAGAAGTTAATATTTTTCCGTGGAAAAAAAGAGGCGGTTTTATAGTAGGATCTTTTATTTTAGGCATCGCATTTGCGGCAGGCTGGATACCATGTATAGGACCGATACTCGCATCTATTCTTCTTTATACGTCAATGAACGGATCATTAACAAAATCTATCGAGCTTCTATCTTTTTTTAGCTTAGGGCTTGGTATCCCGTTTATTTTAGCGGGTCTTTTTTTAACTTATTTTATGACATTTTTTAAAAAGATAAGACGCCATTTAAATTTATTTTCAATAGTTTCAGGCGGTTTTTTGATTTTAATGGGCATACTTACTATTACCGGAAATTTTGAAGCGTTATCGCAATATTTAATCGGCGTTTTGTAAATTTTCGGTGTTCGGCGCATAATTTTGGTGCTTGATAAATTTAATCAATGATTTAATATTAATGAATAATTAAGATGATAAATATGATAAAACGAAAAAATGCTATTTTGCTTATGATTTTATTATTTGTTTTAGCCATATCGTTAATAGGATATACGTCTGTTTTTGCCTCAAATCAAATTCACTGGGAGAATCTTTCTTCCGCTATTAAAAACAATAAGGTAAATAAAAAAGTTTTTTTGATTCATTTCTACTTTCCTACCTGCAGCTACTGTATAAGAATGGATAAAAATGTGTTTAGCAGGAAAGATGTTATCAATTATCTCAATGCACATTTTCATAACGTCTTGGTTGATATATACAGTCATAAAAAGGTAATGTATTTTAACGGAAAATATATGTCCGATTCTCATATTACTTCCAAACTCAATGTGACAGGCACTCCTACTGAAATATTTTTCAGCCCGACGTATAAAAAAATCTTCATTTTACCGGGATATTGGTCAAAAAATAATTTTTTACTCGTTGTAAAATGGATCGGGTCTGGTAAATATAAAGTAGAAACATTAAGAAAATTTTCACGCGCTCAGTGAAGATAGGTATCTATATTATATATAACATATAAACAATCAAAATCAATTAGTTTATTGCATTTAATACATGCATTTAATACATTTAATACAATAGTTTAATAATTAAAACCAATGGAGGTCCCAAAAAATGGACGATCATGTCTCAAG
>JAKACI010000207.1 GCA_021821565.1 bacterium
TTGTTAATAAAAAAATATCTGCATCAAAAATATGATGCAAGTTTTTACCGCTTAGTATTTTTACCGCATTTTTATTTTTTTTTGCTTCAGTATAAGACATTCCAAGATAAATTAATGATTTTAAATCTAATTTTTTCATATAGTCCAAATTATTATCAGCTTTTATTTTTTCTTTAGTTTTTTTTACTAAAAATTTAAAATCTCGGATAGAACGTCTGATGTTCTTAAGATTAAAATCGCATTTTGCCATATAATAAACTACTGAATATATTTTTGAATAATCGGGATATTTAAAAATAATGTGCTGAAAATACGATTTG
The DNA here is from genome assembly GCA_021821565.1 of bacterium. The sequence continues at coordinate 321 of JAKACI010000207.1, forward strand.
GCAATTAAAAAATCGCTGTCGTAAAAGTAAATTTTCCCGAGTAAAAAATATGATTTGGCATTATTTAATTTATTAAGCGGGTAATTATTGAGAATAAATTTTAACAAACTGCATGATTTAAGATATTGTTTTGATTTATAGTAACCTTTAGCTTTTTTGTAGAGAATAACGGCTTTACGCTGCGAATTGCCTACATTGTTTGCCGAAAATGCTTTATGTATAGATATAAAAGCAAATAAATAAAAAACAGAAATAAAAACTGCACATATAGCATATAAAAATAAAAATTTAGTTTTTTTATTTTGAGGTCGTTCAAATTTTTGTGTCAACTCAGTATTATTTATTTTATTCATTTTTATATGTTTTTTATTGAAAGATTATATATTTATATATATAAATATATAATGGATTAATTAATAATAGTAATAGATAGATAAATAAATAAATAAATTTTTATATTATGTTTTTAATTATTTTTTCTGATTTATTTATTTTAAATTATTACTGCCGTATCTTTTTAATTTTTCAATCAAAGTCGTTCTGTTGATGCCTAAAATTTTTGCTGCTTTATCTTTTACACCGTTAGAAATTTCTAAAGCTTGCATTATCAGGTTTAATTCAAATTGTTCAACTTCGTTCTTTAAGCTTATATGATTGATACCTAAGTCAAGCGAGTTTAATAAATTATTATTATTCTTGTTATTATGATTATTTATTTTGCCGCCTATATTATTATTTGATGTTAAATTGTATATAGCAGTTTTGATTTCCGTCTTTTTTTTTATATTATTTATGTTAATACCGTTTTTATTTGTATTTAAACCAGTTTCTAAATTGTGAGTTCTATTAATATCGGAGGTTTTAAAATATTTATCGGGAATTTCATCTTCTGATATAACGCCTTTTTCGTTCAAAACAACAAGCATTTCTATAATATTTTCGAGTTCTCTGACATTGCCGAACCAGTCGTAATTTAAAAGAATTTTTACGGCATTTTCAGACATACCGTAAACTAAATTATTTTTTGCGGAAGATAATTTTTTCAAGAAATGGTATATTAATAAAATTATATCAGGTTTTCTTTCCCTTAAAGGCAAAATATATATAGGTATTACATTGATTCTGTAAAATAGATCTTCCCTGAATAATTTTTTTGAGACGAGTTCTTCTAAATTTTTATTTGTAGCCGTAATGATTCTGCAGTCTACTTTTGTCGGTTTTATAGAACCGACGGGTTCAATTTCATGTTCCTGTATCACTCTTAAAAGCTTTACCTGAAGGCTGAAATTCATATCTCCTATTTCGTCAAGAAAAATTGTGGATTGATTCGCCAGCTCAAATCTACCGGGCTTATCGGCATATGCTCCGGTAAAAGCACCTTTTTTATAGCCGAATAATTCGCTTTCTAATAATTCTCCGGGTACCGCTCCGCAATTTACCGGTATAATATTTTTTTTATTTCTTTTTGATTTTTGATGAATTAATCTTGCAACTAATTCTTTGCCTGTTCCTGATTCTCCTGTAATCAAAACATTACTGTCTGAGAGTGCTATTTTTTTTACGCCGTCTACTATTTTTTTTAATTTATAAGAAATACCGTATATATTTTCTTCTAATTCTATGTTAATATCGTTTAAAAGAGAAGATTCAATATCTATAAATGCGCCGGTAATTTTTTTTTTGAAAATTTTTGAATCGACAAAGTTTTCGTATTTTACATTGCCGATATTTTGCGGATACAATGCGTGGTCAATTTTATGTTTTATAAGTTCTATAATATTTTTTTCCGTTAAATTATTGATATCTTCAACATATGCAAAAAGATTTAAATTTCTTCTATAGCCTATTTTTGCAATATAAGATATATTTACTGCATTATATTCAAAAACAATATAAGTTGGATTTTTAAAATGTTTTGGAAGTTCATAACAATTTTTAAGCAGTTTTATTTTATCTGCGGACAGAGTTTTTAAAAGCGCATCTTTAATGATAATCCCTGTTTCTTCAGTTTGCGTAATTATATACGCAAGATATTGAAAATTATTTTCTGTTTGACTGCCCCGCATCATTTTATTTATAATTAAATTATAATTAAATTATAATTAAAGATATTATGATTACTATAATTATTGACGGATATAATTTTATATTTAATTCTTATTTTAAAATCAGCGTAAAATCTGAAAAATTACAAGAATTAAGAAATAACGCTATTATTCTACTATCAAGATATTATAATGTAAAAAAAAATAAAGTGATAGTGGTTTTTGACGGTTATCTGACTCAGGAACCTGTTGAGTCAAAATATAATATAGGAAATATTGAAGTAATTTACTCAAAAAAAGGGGAAAAAGCCGACGCCGTTATAATGCGTATAGCCGAAAATATCAGGAATTCTTTAGTTGTTACAAATGATAATGAAATCAAAAGATACGTCGAAAGATTAGATAACGTTTCCAGTATAAGCCCTGAAGAATTTAAACTTATAGTAAATAATATTATAAATGAAGAAGAAGGTGGCGGCAAATATTTAAACGATTATGATTTTACCGATGATGATGATGACGATTTTTGTAATGAATCCAAACATTTGAACACTAAAAAGAAAGGTAACCCCCATAGACTTTCTAAAAAAGAAAGATTGAAAATGAGAAAAATTAAAAAACTTTAATTTATTAATTAAGTTATTAAGTTATTAAGTTATTGATTAAGTTATTTTTTTTTATTTATTTAACTATTTATTTAACTATTTAATTAACTAGGAATAATTTTATTAAAAATTTTTTTTATTTGCTGTAGCTGAGTTTCTATTTTTGCGTCTATTTCGCCAAAATCGGTTTTAATAAAAGTATTTCCGGGCAGTAGATTAGCGTCTGATACAAATGAAATATTTGATTGCATATTTTTTGACAAATCCTTTGCTATTTTTGAATTTTTACTGAAAGA
>JAKACI010000208.1 GCA_021821565.1 bacterium
CGCGGAATGGCTCTGCAAGCGGGTGCTTACGGTCAGCCTATAAGAGTAAAAAATCTCGAATCAGGCAATATTATTTCAGGTAAAGTAAAAACAAATAAATTGGTTTCGGTGAATTAAATTTAAAATTATAAAAAATATATATAAATAATATATAAATAAGTAAAGATTATGAAAAATGTACTGATTTATAAAATTAAAAACAATAAGCATAAAAATAGAATAATATTTGCCGCAATAATGATTACAGGTTTATCTTTTACCTTGAGCGGATGCGCCGGAAATATAACACCTCCTAAATCAATGGTTCCGCCGACATATGTTAAGCCTACCGCAAAAAATTCTATAATACATAAACAAATAGCAGGTTCTCTATGGACGGGAACATCTGCAGGCACTAATCTATTTACGGATAATAGCGCTTTTACTTTAAATGAAGTAGTAACCATAATTGTTAATGATCAAACTCAAGCTCAGGATACATCCGGTACAACATTATCTAAAAATTCATCGGGGCAAGGAAGTTTTTCGTTTGGCAGTTCCACGTCAAAACCCACAGGCTATAGCGGTTCTAATGTTGAAAGTTTTAACGGAGGCGGAGGAGTTTCCGATTCGGGTCAGATTGATACCACTATAGAGGCACAAGTTGTAAGGGTTTATCCTGACGGAAATCTAGAATTAAAAGGCGAAAGAATAGTTTCACTGAATAGGGAAAAAAGATATATTCTAATTAAAGGGATAGTAAGACCTATTGATATATCCCCGGGTAATACGGTTCTCTCAAGCCAAATTGCGGATGAAAGAATATGGATTAACGGAGAAGGTCCAGTTAATTGGCAGCAATCACCGGGTTGGTTGTATCGTGTTTTGAATTTCTTATGGCCTTTTTAAGATAAATTTTACGTCAATATTATCGGAGAAAATAAATGCGAATATTTAATTGTTATGCATTTAAAAAAAAAGTTGTATTAAAATTAAAAAATAATTTTTTAATTTTTTCAATTTTAATATTTAGCCTTTTATTTAATACCGCTTTATTAAATATATTGAATAATAATTGCGAAGCTGCAACCATAGGCGATATAACTTCAGTATACGGAGCAATGAGCAACCCTTTAGTAGGCTATGGTATAGTAGTCGGGCTTGACGGAACAGGAGACCAGTGGGGAGTAAATGTAACGCAGCAAAGTATAGTGACTATGCTTTCAAAATTAGGCGTAAATACCAATGAATCGTCATTATATGAAATTAGAGATACTGCCGCAGTTATGGTTACGGCAGAGCTGCCTCCTTTTGCAGTTCCGGGCCAAAAAATCAATGTAACCGTAGCTTCCATAGGAAACGCCACGAGTTTACAGGGCGGAGTTCTTCTTATGTCTCCTCTGAAAGGACCTGACGGCAAAGTTTACGTATTAGCGCAGGGAAGCATTTCTACAGGCGGGAATGTCTCCACCGATAATATAATGCCGCTTCCTGGTTACATACCTGTTTCAGAAAATTTTCAGACTGCAGGTATTATTGATAACGGAGGTATTATAGAAAAAGGTATTTCTATAGGATTAAATTCATATAAAATTTTAAAATTAATTTTAAAAAATCCGGGATTTATCAATGCGGAAAGGATTGCGTCGGCAATAAACGCAAAATTTGGTAAAGGTACTGCGTCAGATTTAAATTCTACCGCCGTAGCCGTTAATGTTAAACCTTCATTTTATGGGAAAGTTGCAAAATATATATCCGTGATAAATGCAGTAAATGTAAAAACCCATACCCCTGCTATTGTAGTAATAGATGAAAGATCAGGCACGGTAGTAATGGGCGGCAACATCAAAATATCGTCGGTAGCTATTTCAAACAGAAATATAACGGTGAAAATTAATCATAAAAAACTTCCTAATGCTTTTTTAATTAAAAGCGGATTAACGGTGGCAAAACTTGTCAAGGCTTTAAATGCCGTCGGTGCTTCTACCTCAAGCATTATATCTATTTTGGAAACAATAAAAGCAGCCGGAGCATTGTCGGCAAGAATAAAAGTGATCTAAAATTAAATGATTAAAGAATTTTAATAAAAATGACGATTGCTATATAAGAAGTAAATTAAATAATAAATATAGCGGAGAGCGATTATGGCAATCGAAATTAATAGTATTTTACCGAACAGCAATACATCCGATGTTTATAAAACGAAAGAAAAAACCTTAAAAAGTATCGGTAATTCAGGTTCGGTTCAGGCTGATTCTATAAATATATCGGATAGCGGCATGTTTATAGAAAATATGAAAAATCAAATAAATAATGCCGGAGCGGTTAATGCTTCTAAAATAAACTATATACAAAGCAATATTAATGCAGGAACATACGCAGATAGCTCTAAAATAGCCGGCGGTATAATAAATTTTATAAATATTATTAAATAAAATAATTAAATAAAATATTATAAATCTGTAATGGAAAATATTATAAAAAAAATAGATTTAAGCAATCTTTTAAATTTAGTTAATATTATAAAAAAAGATATTAAAGAACTTTACAGGATAGTTAAATCATCAAATGTTCCGCATTCTGATCATTTAATTGAATTTAACGAAAAATTAAGCGAAATTAATATTAATTTAAATAGTTTAAAAACATTAATGCTAAATATAGACGATAACAGTTCCTATATAAAATTTAACGGAATTATAGACGGCGCAATCGGCGATGATGATATAACCATCAACAGTAAAGAAGATAAAAGAGATGCCTATGCAGAAAATAATGATGATGTAGATTTAGAATTAAATGAAATCAAAAACGAATTCAGAAATTCTATTTATGAAATTATAAACATAAGCAGTGAACTTAACAATATAGTAAATAAGAATATGTATTATAATCAGTTGACTATTTCTTTTATAATTAATTTATTTAATAAAGATTATAACTGCGATTATAATAAAAATGCTTCATATAATAATAAAAATTTAAAAAAATCTGTTTGTTTGGTTAAGGATATAAAAATTTAAAAGCTGACGACATAAAATATTTAAAATCTTAGATTTAATATAAATGTTTCGGCTATATTATTTAAAAAATTGAGGATTTATCAGTCTTTGCAATTATGATTGAAAATAAATCATTAATTAATGATTACATGATAGATAAATATAATTTATAATAATAAACTTATAAAATAAAAAAATGTTAAGTATAAATAATATATTAAATATTGCCAATTCTGCGTTAAACGCTAATGAGGCGCCACTGTCTGCTGCAAATA
>JAKACI010000209.1 GCA_021821565.1 bacterium
GTTTAATCATTTTGGATTTTGGAGAGATGGCCGAGCTGGTCGAAGGCGTTCGCCTGCTAAGCGAATGTATGTTTATAAAGAATGTACCGAGGGTTCGAATCCCTCTCTCTCCGCCATTACAAAATAATTTAAAATTTTTTATTCTTGTATATTTATAACATAATTTATTTAATAATATATTTATAACATATCAATAATAAATATATAAAATTTTAAATTAAACCAATAAAATTAAACAATTATCATATATTTGCTTCAAATTAAACAAAACAACAATCCAAATAACAATCTTTCTTTCATTGCCTAATTAAAAAAATACGGTAGAATTTTAAATATAATTAATATAATTAATATAATTAAAAAAGAAAAATAGAATATTCTTAATTTTTTTTAAATAATTTCACTCAGATCAACAGCCTTATATCTCAGTCATTATGAAATGGATAGTAATAGGATATTACGATTATAAGTTATATAAATAATATAAAATCATAAATAATTAAAGCAATTATCCACAAAATAATTAATAAACAGGTTTGCAAACTAATAAGCAATGTCACAAAATAATTAATAAATAAATTAAAGAAATTTATAAAATAATATCCAGCAAACTTAAACTTAATTGGAGGAGAATACTTATGGAATACAGTATGCCGCTTGGCAATTTATTAGATGTTATTAATGATTTTATTGAATCAACCGACGAATTTTCATATGAAGAAATTATTGAATTATTAAATAATCATACCATTGAATTAAATTGCGTAGAAGATGACGATGATTTTTTATGTTCGCTTTTAGAAGAAATTTCTGAAAATTCTGACGATGAAGAAAGTGACGATGAAGACGAAGAAGAAGAAGAAGAAGAAGAAGAAGAAGAAAGCGATGATGATGAAGACAAATTTTAAATAATTTAATATAAATCACAAAAGATAAGTTAAAAATTATCTATTATTTTTATATTTTTAAAAGATAATATTACAAAATTCTATTTATATTTAATTTATATTTATTAGATAAAAATATATATAAATAAATTTAATAATTATAAATACTTTTATATTTTTAATTACTTATATTATATTTTTATCTAATAAATTTTAAAACCATAATTTAAAATTTATTTTTTGTGATTTCTTAATAAATTAAATATAAAATTCCTTTAATAATTATAATTATTACAAATTTAATTTTTAATTTGATTCAATGAATTTTCGATTAATTTTAAACTATTTTTATTTTAAATACCTCGGTTAACCTGTCTTTTAATCCTGAATTTCTTATTTCAATTTTTGAATGCATCGCGATAGAAAAAGCCTTGAATGTGCCGAATATCACCACATTCTTTTTTCCTCTCGTTATAGCGGTATATAAAAGATTTTTCTTCAGCATCATATAATGAGATTGATGAAATATTATTATTACATTATCAAATTCGCTTCCCTGTGATTTATGAATAGATAAAGCATACGCAAGCGACAAATTATCGTAAATATCTAAAAAATCATAATTGACAAGCTTTGCGTTATCGGCATAGCGCTTTGAACCAGAAGTTTTTGAAAAATCAACGGTTAATGTTTTATCAATATGATTTACAATTTTTATAAATCCGGTGTCTCCGTTAAAAACATCTAAATCATAATTATTTTTCATCTGCATTACTCTGTCGTTTATTCTGAATTGAATACCGCTGCATATAAAAACATCCTCACTATTATTAATATTTTCTACGGGATTAAAAATATCCTGCAAGATTGTGTTTAGTTTAAAATAACCGAGGTCTCCTTTTCTCATAGGAGTTAAAACCTGAATGTCGCTAAAATCTATTATAGTATTTGTAATGCAATTTTCCAGCTTATCATTAGAAAAATTATAAAAATTGCCGTTTTTATCATAAGCAGCATTATGCTCAGATGTATTATTTAATGCATTATTAACTGTATTATTTGCCGTATTATTCGATTTTGTGTTATCAAAACTGATATTAAACTCAATATTTTTATTTACATTTTTATTGAATATGCTTTTTGAGACTCTTTTATTCTTAACTTTTTTAATAAAATCAATAAAATCTTCCAGAACATGAATTTTCCCCGTTTCTTTTTCATCATATGTTTTCTTATATTTAATAATAAATTCGCTATGCTTCTTATAATTTTTAATATCGGCTGATGCGTCATCGTCATCATAGACGACGGGCACCGGTTCGGCATATTTCATCGGTTCGGCAAATTCAACGGGCTCAATATCAATAGACTCGGCGGATTTAAACTTAAGTTTGTTTGACCTGTATGTTATAAATTTTTTGTTATTAAGAAGATTATGAGCATTTATATTTATAAGTCCTCCTTCGTTCTGTCTAAAAACTTTTGTAAGAAAAGTAGAAGGAATAATTTTATCATTAAAATTTATCAAATCTCTGAGCAAATCGCCGGGGTTAACAGATGGAAGCTGATTAACATCTCCGACTAGTACTAATTTTGCGTCATCTCTCAAAGCTTTTAAGAGTTGTGAAAATATTACCGCGTCAACCATACTCATTTCGTCTATAACTATTAAATCAAAAGGCAGTTGATTATTTTCATTGTAGGTAAAATAAGATTCATTTGTTTCTTTGTTGATTGTTGCTTTCAATAATCTATGAATTGTGGAAATTTTGTAATACGTCTCGTCTTTACTAATTAAATTATCATGTGTATTATCCGAGTCTGCCGCATCATTACCGCTTATCTTATTATTGCTGCTGCTATTAATGTTTTTTTTATAATTAAATTTTTTATTAACTTCGTCTGTATCAATTTTCTGATTATTTTTAGGATTATGCTCTGAATTGCAGCCATGCGCGAAAATTATATCTTCCAATCTTTGAGCTGCTTTCCCGGAAAGAGACGTTAAAGCAATATTTTTGCCTTTATGAATGTTGCAAATCTCTTTAATAATCGTAGATTTACCTGTTCCCGGTCCGCCTGAAATAATAGATATTTTGTATTTTAACGCGTTAATAATTGCATTTTTTTGCTCTTCAGTAAGAAATTTAGAAAAATTATAGCTTAAAGGAATTTCTTCTTTGGCATTATTATTTAAATTTATATCTGTATTGTTATCTACACTATATATATTTTGATTTATATTTAATTTCTTATCCTTATCCTTATCCTTATCCTTATTCTTATCTATATCTATGTCTTTAATATTTTTATCTATATAGGTATCTAATATTTTATTATTTTTATAGGATAAAAGTCTGAA
>JAKACI010000210.1 GCA_021821565.1 bacterium
TGAACCAATATCGCCGACAAGTGCGACGAGTTTCAAGGTTGGGGGAAAATTGAAGATTGGTCATATCTTCTTGCCGGACAACCTATGTTTGCAGATAAATGCAACGACTACGAAGGCTGGATTAAAATGGACGGCTTTGATTGGTCGCTTATTTTATCAAAACACCCCGGCTTTATAGATAGATGCGATAAATATGGCGGATTTCAAAGGATGAACGGATACGACTGGTCTTATCTGCTTTCCAAACAGCCGCAATTTGAAAGTAAATGCGATGAATTTGACGGCTGGAAGAATATGTCAAAGAAAGATTGGACGATTCTTTTAAAGAAGCAAAAGCAGTTTGAGGGAAAAAGGTAACTATCTATTTTTAATTTTAACCCAACTTCACCACTTTTATTATTCTAAAATTATAACCCGTTGATATTATTACATTTTATTTTTTATTTTGTAGTCCCCATAGATATTTTTATTACCCCCATAAATATAGTAATATCAATATGTTGCTGGTAATTATGGTGAAGTTGGGTTAATAATATTTGGAGGTATTGTTCTAATGGAAAACATTCCTAAAAAAGAATTTGCTGAGTGGGCGATAGAAAAGTCCGGATTTAAGGGCGGCGATATTGGTTCACCAGATAGAAGAAGTATATGGATATGTGGGATTGAAGAGGGAGGAGAATATGGTTGTGACGATTCGCAAGAAACCCTAGAAAAGAAAATCAAACAAGATTTAGAAAAAAAGGAGACATTGGGTCTTGGTTATGAAAATAATTATGATCGTGACTACATGAATTCAAAAGATTTCGATAAAGGGGTTTTAAAACTTATAAACGCTTTTCAAAAATACAAGATTAAAGATTATAAGAGTGATAATTGGGAAGATTACAAGAAGAAATTGCCATGCAAGCCATTTGTAAATGGTGATAAAAAAAGATTTTTTAAAATTAATTTATTTCCCGTAGCGTCCAGCAATGAAAAACAGTGGAATGAACATGTTCAAAAAGTTACAGGATTTAATAGTAAAGAAGCATTAAGAAAATGGTGTCGAGGCAATTCAGGTTCCAAAGACGTTTCACGGCAAACAGATGATTATGTCAAAAGCAGATTTGATTCAATTAGATATTGGGTTGAAATTGAAAATAAGCCAAAACTAATAATTTGCTTTGGAAGGGGGTATATAAGCGATTTTAAAAAAGTTTTTTTAACAAACCCTAAAGAATCTGTTAAACCAATTACTATATGTGGAAGAAAATTAGAAATTTATAAAGATGAAAAAAGTGGCAGGATTGTTGCCATTTGCCCATTTCCTACTACAAGAGGAAAATATTCTTTGAACCCTAAAAATGATGATTTAATTCAAGAGTTTGGCGATAGGATAAGGGGGGAATTTGACAAGTAATATCATCAATAATTAAAAGATAATACGGCAAGGAAAAGAAGTATTCTTTATCCTGACTTTGACACCTTTTTTAAATCTCAACTCCGCAAATCCTTATAAATCCTGAAAACAATATCGTAAAAATTCTTGTTTTCATAAAATTGTAGTGGCAACTTTATTTAAATAAATATATTATAATCTATATTATTATTGATTTTATTCTTGACATATAATAATTTATGTAGTATTATGTATTTATGTTTGTAAAAATTACTAAATCAAAAGACAAAAAATACGTTCAGATAGTTAAGTCTTACAGAGAAAACGGCAAAGTAAAACATAAAATAGTTTTAAACTTAGGAAGGTTAGATATTGTCGAAAACTCTAAGATGATAAAAGACTTATCTGTAAGATTGGCTGAAGTAACAGGCATAGGACTCGATATTTCTTCTTTATCAGGCGGAGATACTTTAAACTACGGTTTTATCGCATATAAAAAACTCTGGGAGTCTTTCGGTATTCATTCTATCCTTAGCTCTAAAGACATAGCAGGAAACATAGATTATTCTTTAAACGATACCTGTTTTTTAATGAGCCTTACCCATTTATTGGATCCTCAAAGCAAGCTTTCGGCATATAATCATAAAAACAGATATTTTAATCTGCCCGATATTAAGCTTCATAATATGTACCGTTCGTTAGATATTTTATCAGATAATAAAGAAAGAATAGAAGAAGAACTTTTTTATAGAAAAAGAGATTTGTTTAATCAGAGTTTAGACGTCGTATTCTACGACGTCACCACCTTCTATTTTGAGTCCGTCAGAAAGGATTCGTTAAAAAACTTCGGCTTTTCAAAAGATAACAAACTGAACGAAGTTCAGGTCGTTATGGGTCTTTTAGTAGATAAAGACGGAATGCCCGTAGGTTATGAATTATTTCCCGGAAATACATACGAAGGAAAAACGCTGGAAGCATCTCTTTTAAAATTAAAAAAAAGATTTAATATAGATAAAATTATCATAGTAGCCGATAAAGGAATGAATTCTAAATTAAATCTTAAAAAAATATCGGATATGGGATTTAATTATATTATCTCTTCAAGGCTTAAATCTTTAAATAAAGATATATTGCAGAAAATATTTTCTAAAGAAGGTTTTATTAAAGAAAAAAAGTATTCTTATAAAAAAATAGATTATTTAAATAAAAATAAGGAATTTGATATCAGAGAAAATCTTATAGTAACCTATTCAGACGAAAGAGCTCTTCATGATAAAAAACTAAGAGAGAAATTAATAAATAAAGCAATTAAATATTCGGAAATTCCCTCCCTTGTAAAAGCATCCAACAAAAGAGGAGGAAAGAAGTATATTAAAGAAACAGGCTCATGTTCTTTTTCTTTAGATGCTCAAGCTATAGCAAAAGACGAAGCCTTTGACGGATATTATGCAATTGAGACTAACGAACTTAATTTAGAACCGAAAGAAATAATTAACGCATACAGCCATTTATGGAAGATAGAAGAGTCATTCCGCATTATGAAATCAAGTATGGAGGTAAGACCTATTTTTCACTGGACCGAAAAAAGAATAAAAGGGCACTTTGTTATATGTTTCTTGTCATTTCTTTTAGAAAGAACATTGGAGCTTAAATTAAAAGAGAAAAATATAGAGTTTTCTCCGGAACGCATCAAAGAAGCTTTAAACTCTATGAATTTTACATCGGTAGAATATAATAACGAAACATATCTTCTTAAAACATCCGCTTTAGAATTATCCAATAAAATACTAAAAGTATTATCTATAAAACCATATAAAAATATCACCCCTCTCAAAGAAATAAATTAATATTTTTGCAATTGTAGTG
>JAKACI010000211.1 GCA_021821565.1 bacterium
CTTATTTTCATAGCCGCTTCAAAAGGCAAACCGTGCGTATATTATCAAATAAACAGATGTTTTGCTCCATGCTGCGGTCATATTACTCCTGAGGATTATAATAATTTAATAAAAGAAGCAAGAATGGTTTTGCAGGGCAAAAACAATCAGATAATTAAAGATTTGAAAAAGATAATGGATAAATACGTAAAAGAACAAAATTTTGAAGCGGCTATGAAAATAAGAGATAAAATTAACAGTCTGTCCGTTATTTCGGCAACCCAGTCAACAGTTATAGCAGACGGAAAAAATATTGATGCCGTAGGCTGTTATTCCGAAAATAATGCATCTGTAATTGATTTGATAATGATAAGAAACGGAAAGATGATAGATTCAAAAAATTATTATTTTAAAAATGTTTATTTGACCGACAAAGAAATGATATCGTCATTTTTAGATCAGTATTATGTTTCAAAAAGCAACGGCGAAAATATGAATTTAATTCCGGATGAAATTTTGCTTCCTTTTGAAATAAATATTGAAAATAGAAATATCTTAATAGAATTTTTTAAAAAGACATTAAAAAAAATTATTAAATTAACTATTCCTAAAAATGAGAAGAATAAAAATCTTGTTAATATAGCAGTCAATAATGCAAAAAATAATTTTTACGAAAAAAATATAATTAAAGCAAATATATGTTTATATTCTATAGATAACAACAACAATAATAATAATAACAATAATAACGTCAGTAATAATATATACAATAAAATATATCCCGAAAATAATATTGAAAATAAAATAAATATTGACGGCACTATAAAAAGTATAAATACAAATAAACAATTAAATAGCGGCATAAAAGGAAGTTTAAGTTCGCAAAATTTTGACAATAATAATATAGAGGAAAATAATGATAAAAATAAAGAAACAAATTTTGACTATAATTACGGCAGAGAAAAATTGCTTGAATCTTTAAAGCAATATTTAAATCTTAAAAAAATACCTCAAATTATTGAATGCTTTGATATATCTAATATTTCGGGAACTTATCCTGTAGCTTCCAAAGCTGTTTTTAAAGACGGATTAAAAGAAACTTCTTTATATAGAAAATATAAAATAAGGTCAAAAAATACCCCGGACGATTATGCAATGATGTATGAAGTAATAACTCGAAGGTTTAAAAATGCCGTCGGCGGCAAAGATCCGTTGCCCGATTTGATAATGGCAGACGGGGGGAAAGGACAGCTGAATGTATTTATGGAAGTAAAAAAAGAATTTAAAGATTATATTAGCGAAGATGATATGCCCGATATAATTTCTATTGCTAAAGTAAAAGAAAATAACAAATATAATAAATATTCCGGATACAATGAATATGACAAAAATATCAAATATAACGAATATAGTAAATATAACATAAGTAATAAAAATAATGAAAAAGAAAAAGAAAAAAACGGCGAAGATGTAAATATCATGAAAAATAATTACGAGGAGGATATTATTTATAAAAAAAACTTTATAGATAAAATATATCTGCCTAATAGGAAAAATGAAGTCAATCTTCCTTCAAATTTAATTTTATTTTTAATGTCGATACGCGATGAAGCACATAGATTTGCTATAACATTTCATAGTTCTTTAAAAAGGAAATCTGTTGTAACATCCGAGCTTATAAATATTAAAGGAGTAGGTTTAGAATCATATAAAAAACTTATATACTCATTTGGAGATGTAAATAAAATTAAACAATTATCAATAGAAGAATTGTCAAAATGCGTTAATTCAAGAGTTGCTAAAATAATTTACGAACATTTTAATAATTAGCTGACCTCACTTAATAAACATATTTTTTTAATTTATCAATTAAAATTTTATTTTCTTTCCTTTTTTTAATCGCTATTCTAAAAAAACTATCGTCTAAACAATTGTAATCGCCGGCATATCTTATTAAAATATCTGAATTTAATAAATAATTTTTAAGATTTAATGCGCTGCCCGAAATATTTTGATAAGTTTCGGAATTTATTTTATTGTCAATATTATTATAATAATTGATATTAGTGTTATAACTATTTTGATTATAATAATTATAATTACAACTTTGATAATTATTTGAATTATTTTCTGTTTTTATCTTTATCAGCAAAAAATTTGCTTCTCCGTATATTATTTTAAAAACTTTAAATTTCAAAAGATCGTTGTACATTTCTTCTTTTAATTTATTAACATATTGAATGGTATCTTTAATATATTTTTTGTCTGATAAAGAAGAAATAGCCAGAGCTGAAGCTAACCCGCTTATTCCCCATGGAACAGCCGTATTTATTATTTTTAAAATATTTTTTTTACAGCTTAATATATAGCCTAATCTTTCTCCGGGTATTGCAAAAAATTTTGTCATAGACCTTAAAACAATTAAATTGTCAAATTCTTCTATTAAGTGTTTTGATGAATATTCTTCTTTAAAATCCATAAAAGATTCATCTAAAATTAAATATACGTTTTTATTCCGGCATAGTTTTAGAATTTCTTTAATAGTGCCGGCTGGTGTAATTACTCCTGCAGGGTTAGAAGGACTTGCAATAAATATAAAATCGTTTTTCCGTAAATTTTTTATTTTATCAATAAACTCTGTTAAATTATTATTTATTAATTTAAATTCTTCTTCAAAACATGTACATTGATGTACCGTGTTTATTTTCAAAACACTGCATGCCCGTTTGTACTCGGCAAATGAAGGTTCTGCTATCAGTACATTTTCAGGTTTAAATGCAGACAATATTTTATAAATTAAGTTTGTTGCCCCGGCGCTTATAGTAATATTAGCTTTATGAACACAATGATGATCGCAAAGTTTATTTGTTAATCTTTCAGGATAAATTTCAGGATAATTTTCAATTAAAAATTTTAGTAATTTTGTATTTTTTAAAATACATAAAGCATTTTTACTTAGCCCTAAAGGGTTTATGTTTGCCGAAAAATCAATTTTTTTTTTAGCCTCATTAAAAAAATTAAAAATATCGTAATCATTTTTGTTGAATTCTTTAAATAAATTTCCTCCATGTTCATTTTGTGTATTATTTATTGAATTATCATAATTATTTTCAAATTTCATATTTAATTAATATATTTAATAATTCAATCTATTTATTTAATATTTATTTAAATCGGCTGAAATTATTTTTATTTATTTTTTAATTTTAATTATTGTCTGCATTTAAACCTGAAAATGTACTGATAGCAGAACCTTCAT
>JAKACI010000212.1 GCA_021821565.1 bacterium
AATTAAATAATTAATATGAATATGAATATGAATATGAATATGAATATGATTTACTTCAATTTATTTTATTTCAATTTTAATAGGTTTTGGAACAGCAACTTTTTTCAGACTTACTTCCAACATACCGTCTTTTAATACAGCATCGGCAGACTCGCTCTCTACATCCGACGGTAATTCCACGCTTCTATAAAATGATCCGTACTGAATTTCTTTTCTATAATAATCTTCCTTCTTTTCTTCTTTTTCTTCCTTATGTTCTCCTTTAATAATTAATACATTTTTATGTACTTCAAGTTTAATATCTTCTTTATTTACGCCTGGGATAGATGCTTTTACTATTATTAAATCATCCTTTTCAATAACATCTACCGCGGGCTCGCCTATTCCTGGAGTCATGCCCCAAAATCTTTTCATAGTTGAAGGCATAAATTCAGAAAAAATCTTTCCAACATCATTTCTAACATCGTTATATACTGGATCCCACCATGAAATGTTTGCCATTATAAAAATACCTCCTCATTAAATATAAAATATCAACAAATAAATTTAATATTAATAACTTTAATCAATTTAACTTTTTATCTTCTCTCCTATATTCTATTATACTGCAGTTTTTTAGATTTTCAAGAGCAGACTCTTACTTTAATTCTTCCATAGAAATTTACTTTCTGAACTTCCGCTTACGCGGGAATGACTAAAAGAGGATTTATAGTTTCACCCTCTATATGCAGTCATTCCGAAGGAAAGCAGGAAAGTTCCGAATATAGAAACGCACTGCGTTTCTGTTCACAAGGTTATAAGCAGAGAACAAAGCGGTCATCCTGTATTGCTTATCATTGATAATTTCTATAGAAGAATAAAGTCTAATCAATATAATATTTTTTTAAATTTAAATAAATATTATATTCCCAATCAGCACGTCAATCTTTATTTAAGTTATTTAAACTGCCTCTATCTGTATCATTTATATTCCGACTTTGAGCATTAGTATTATTTACATTATTTACATTTTGTTTCTTGTTCTCTGCATAATTGCCGTCTTGCACTTGTCCTTGTATGCTATTGCCTGTATTTAATATCTTATCTATGTTATTGTTATTGTCATTGTTACTATTAATACTATTTATATTCATATCATTTTTAAATAATAAATTCGTATACTGATAAGATATATCTACGCCATATTCTGCATATTTTTTTGCTATTTCAAAATTTATATCGCTTACTATATAATGTCTTAAAATAGCGGATTCAACCCAGACAAGAAGAGTAAGATTAAATGTAGAATTTCCGAATGTCTCAAACCAGACGCTTGGTTTAGGTTCTTTTAAAACTTTAGGATGCTCTGAAGCTATTTGAAGCAAAATATCTCTTGCCAAATCAAGCTTTGAAGCAGTTTCTTCTATGCCGATGGGAATATGGATTCTAACTTTAGAATCCTCACGCGACCAGTTAATAACATTCTCCGATATAAAAGTAGAATTTGGGACTATAACTCTAATGTTATCTCTTGTTGTGACGGTAGTGCTTCTTGTTCTTATTTCAGTAACAACGCCGTCCAAACTGCCTATTGTGAGATAATCGCCCACCATTATAGGTTGTTCAAACAGTATTATTATTCCCGAAATAAAATTACTTAAAATATTCTGAATGCCGAAACCTATACCTAAACCTATAATACCAGCAAATATTGCAAGCGAATCCAAGTTAACACCTAAAATTTGGAAACTGACAAAAAAACCGATTACAAAAAAAGATACTTTAATAAGCCTTTCAATTATAAGCTTAGTACCTTTGTGTAACGAAGATTTTTTTAAAAATTCTTTTTTTAAAATCTTTGTTGATAAATGAGATAATATATAAGAAAATATAAGAACTAAAATTACTACTATAACAGATAAAATTGATAATTTTAAATTACCTAATACTAAATTTTTATCATTAAATAAATGGAATATATTATTCATAATTTATTATTTATTTTTTTATAAATTTTTATTATGGTTTATAGTTAATTATTCGAATATATTTTATTATTTATATTTTAATTTATATCTTTAATTCTTCCATAGAAACTATCAATGATATTTCAATGATAAGCAGCATGTATTTTGTAATAATTGGTAATTATATTATGCAATAAACAGCAATACCTAATTTCTGCTTTCCTTCGGAATGACTGCATATAGCGGGTGAAACTGTAAATCCTCTCTATGTCATTCCCGCGTATGCTGGAATCCAGAAAGTAAATTTCTATGGAAGAATTAAAGTATATTTATTTTCATTATTAATTTTTTTTGTTTTATTTTATTAGTTTTATTTTGTTTTATGTTTTAATGCTAAATATTATATAATTCATAATTATGATATATTATTTATCAATTGTTGACAATAAAATAATAACGTGGTAATTTTATATATATAATATATAATAATATATAATATATATAATAATATTTAATAATATTTAGAATATTTAGAATATTTAGAATATTTAGAATATTTAGAATATTTTATAATAATTATTATAAAATAATCGTTTATATTATTTAAAAAATTTATTAAAGACTATAAAATTCTATAATAGTACTTCATTTGATAAGTGTTATAAGTAAAAAACAAAAATGCATACAAGATTTATCTAATACAATTTTAAGTCATCGGGACGTGGCGCAGCTTGGTAGCGCACCTGCATGGGGTGCAGGGGGTCGCAGGTTCAAATCCTGTCGTCCCGACCATTCAAAAACACTGAATTAAAACCTTTCATAACAATTCATCTCATTTGACAAAAATGTAAAAATTATGTAAAATTATGTAAAATTATGTAAAATTTACACACAAAAACCCACACATTTTTTTATGAGATTATACAAACGAGGCAATATTTACTGGTGCGAATTTCAAGCCGATAAAAAGGTTTACCGCTATTCCTGCAAAACAAAAGATAAATCTTTAGCCCAGGAAGTAGCGGCCGCCCTTAACGCTGATGTGGTTAGAAAAAGATTTGATATACCTGTAAAATTTAAAACTGAAAAAACTTTTTTAGTCATCTGGGAAGAATATATAAAATCACAAACGGTTTCGAGAAAAACAATTGAAGTCAGACTAACGGCTTCTAAACATTTTATACCGGTTTTAAAAGATAAAATTTTAGCCGATATAACGCAATCCGATATTAAAAATTATCAGCTTGCAAAAATTGAAGAAATTATAAAGAGTTGCGATTTCT
>JAKACI010000213.1 GCA_021821565.1 bacterium
ATATTTTAAATAAAAAGTAATATATATTTTTATATATATTTTAACGGCAAATTTTAAGTTGAATATCTATCATTAATTATCAATTATCTATCTAACTAACTAAAAATATTTACATTTAAGGTATTAGATTTATTTTACTCGCCATTCCCGCGTGCATTTGCCATTTTCAGTAAAATAATTATTCTTGTTCTTATAATCTATAAAAACAAATAAAGTAATTCTAAAGAATAATTTTAAGATTAAAAATACTGCCTTAAATTCCTGAAATATTTAAAGTACTTGTCATGATATTATTTTGACAATTTTTCTTTGTCCGCCAAGAAAAAAGAATGTAATCGAAGCGGTGCGAGCGCCGAAGCGTAGCTAATTTGAGACATACAGGATTAAAAGCTAACTTTTGCCGTTCTGCCGAAAGCTGCGGCAATTCTTTGTATCATATCTATTCCTATATTAACGTTTCCGCTCTCTATTCTTGAGATAACGGCTTGCGTAGTTCCTATTTTTTTAGCCAGCTGCAACTGCGATATTTTATTTTCTTCTCTTAATTCTATAAGCTTTTGAATAAACTGGTATCTTAATTCCAGACTATCCCATTCTTTTTTAAATTCCTCATTTTTTAACTGTTTTTCTAAGTATTTAGTAAAATCGTCCATTTTAATACCTCTATTTTTTATTTATAATTTCTTTCATTCTGCTTTCGGCTATTTTAATATCATCGCCGGGAGTTTTATTGGTTTTTTTAACGAAACCGTGCAATAATATAAAAGTTTTTTCTTTATAGGCAAAATAAAGAATACGGTAAATGCCGTCTTTATCCTTAGTTCTTAGTTCGTAAATTTTATCTTTTATGTGCTTTACAAAAGGCTCTTTTAAGGAAAGTCCGTTATTTTTAAGAAGTTCTATATGCTTTAATATTTTAACTCTTGTATCTACGGGCAAATTGTCTAACCATTCTTCTATGGGTGATTTATTATTGTGTTTGAAATAATTAACCTGCCAATATTCATTTGCCATATTTACATTATATCTTATAAGATATAATAAAACAAGAGGTATAAAAATATAAAAGCCGGAAAAGCCACCCCACATCATATTTTTAAGGTTTTTAAGGTATCCGATTTATTTTATTATCTACTCCTTGTTGCGTTTGGTAATATTTTAAATAAAAAGTAATATATATTTTTATATATATTTTAACGGCAAATTTAGAATAAAGGGGGTCAGCGACTGTGTTTGCCAGCTTTTTTATTTTTACTCCTCGCCCCGCCCATATCTATCTCATAATTTCTTATTATATCAACTTAAAATATCTTTTTAGTTTAGAGTTCATTTTTATTTATTAATGTTATATAATACAAACATAAACAATAACAATATATTTGTATATGTTATTTGTTTATAAATTATTGATGTTAAAATACGAATATAAAAAATGAAAATTCGTGATATAATAAAAATATTAGAAAAAGACGGCTGGGTTCTTATTGCGATAAAAGGCAGCCATAGACAATATAAACATTCTAATAAACCGGGCAGGGTAACTATTGCAGGACAGCCTAATGACGATATAGCCGCAGGGACATTAAACAGTATTTTAAAACAGGCAAAATTAAGGGAGGACAAATAGAATATATATGCATAAATTACTTATTGTAATTGAAAAGGCAGACAACAATTATTCGTGTTATTCGCCTGACCTGCCGGGTGTTATTTCTACGGGAAAAACCAAAGAGGAAACAAAAAAAAACATGGCTGAAGCCATTAAAATGCACATTGACGGATTAATTGAAGATGGAATAAATATTCCTGAATCTGTTTCTTTTGCGGAATACCTAACTATATAAATAAAAAATAAAGGAAAGTAAAGGTGTCCAAATAAAGGTATCTGATTTTATTTTAACGATTTGAGGTAAGACTCTATTTTTCCGCTCCGGTGATTTTCTGCAAATTGTTCCAGCAATACGCAAAATTTGACACCATCTAAATATATGGCATATAATAAAGAATAAATTATACTATATTTATTATGGTATTAAAACTATTAACTATAATCTATAAATTCAGCCATGCGACTTATAAACGAAAAACTTAATAATTATAACAAATATAACACGCTTGACTACTTTAATCTTCCCGAAGGAAGCGCTTATCAGCTCATTGAAGGAGAACTCGTAATAACACCTGCGCCGACACTACTTATCATCAGATTATTTCAAGAAATTTAGAATTACTTTAAGATATCCGATTTATTTATCCCAATACTATGCCATTATGTCATCTTGATTAATTCATGGAATTAATGCATAATTATAACTAATTAAGATGAATAATAACCAAATAAACTCTGATGAAATATTTTTTAAAATAAAAACTTCGCCGTTGTCTATTATCTGCAATAAAGAAAATTTAGCGCTGTTAAATAAATGGCTGTCTATTTTAGAGGAAAAAGAAAGATTTGTCGTAATTTTCAGATACGGACTGTATGAAGACGGCGAACCGCTGACTCTGAAAAAAATAGCCGCAATATTTAAACTGACGCCCGAAAAATACGACGATAATTATCTTGCTCTCAGATTTAACACGGGACTTACGCATTTAAACGTTAATATACCGTTCAATGTTTTTATGGGGAGTTATTCTTATTTCTTATCTTTAGTTATTTATTTTATAAAAGACGAACTCCCGAAACGCGGCTTTTCGCATAAAGAAATTCTTAATATTATCAACTCCATACAAAAAATTATAAATCTGGATATTACTTTAGTTATAAGGGCTTATTACAGCAAAGAAATAAGCGAAAAAGAAAAACTTAGCGACGATTTTATTAAAAGGCTGTCGCGCATAGCGGAATTCCGCGACGAAGATACGGGAGCCCATATTGAAAGAATGTCGCATTACTGTATGACTATTGCGGAACATTTAGGATTTGACTATGATTTTCAGATGGATATTTTAGAAGCTTCGCCTATGCACGATATAGGCAAAATATCTATTCCCGACCATATATTATTAAAACCTTCAAAGTTAACGGACGGCGAGTTTGAAATAATGAAAACGCATACCGTAAAGGGATATGAAATACTGGGCGGTTCGGATTCTAAAATAATGAAATTCGGAGCGGAAATAGCTCTGTCGCATCACGAAAGATACGACGGATACGGATATCCTGACAGACTTAAAGGAGAAGATATTCCGATTTATAATTTTTTGTATGGAG
>JAKACI010000214.1 GCA_021821565.1 bacterium
AATTTACCGCTTGACAATAAATGTCAAAAACGATATACTTATATGTATAAAACATTCCAAACAAAACTCTCCTTGCAACAACCTAATGCGTGGGTAGGTTCTTATGCGAGATAATCCGGTCATTGTTACATCACCTCCTCGAGTGAAAAATTAACCAGATTATTGCAAAGAAGCTTATAAGCAGAGGAAAAATACCTATAAGCTATATATAATTTTAAAACTTTATTTATTATTTTGAGCGACGAAATTGTGAAAAAAAACATTTGTCGCAAAGAAAAAGAATGGGATTAGAAGTTTGCCGGTTTAAAATATTTTATATAATCCCTTATAAAATATATTGCCGACTGTCGGGTTTTTAGCATATTCAATGACAGCAAAAAGCTGCATTAGAAGCGATAAAAAATCCGAAAAAAATCATTAGATAAGTTTAGTATCTCAAAAAACAAAAAAGCTGTCAAGCATATTTTTTAAAAAAATTAAAAATCGCTTAAAACCCTTGAAACATCTTCTTTTTTAACCCTCGACATATCAGGTATCGCCGTTGAATTATCATTGTCAGAGCTGTCGCCGTTAAGGATATTCTGATTTGGGATAGTAATATCGTTTTGCAAAGTAGGATTCTTGCCTAAATAAACTTCAGGGTTTTCATAAGCTTTACGGTTATAAAAGTAGAGCAGTATTACGTTTTTAACAAAGAATGCCCGACCATTTTTAGTGGTAATATTTTTTAAAAATTTAATCGCATCGGTATTAAAAATACAAACCTTTATTACGGCTTTTTCGTTATGCGCTCCGTATTTAACCGGCAGAGTAGTTTCGTCTATTTCAAAAGCCAATATATCGGGATTATTTTTTATCCTGTCGAAATAGTCCTCAAAGATATTACGCACCGCCCAAGCCTTGTCGAATTTAGTATTAGAGCAACGCTCTTTAAAGAATTTTAAAACTTTTTTATCTCTAAACGTCATAGTAATTGCAATATTTGTTCTATTCAGCATAATGTTACTCCTTTATTTTTAGGTTTATATGATGTATTTGAAAACGGGGTGCGTTTCAAATACATCAAAATAAACCTTTTATAATTGCGGTTTTTGGGATAACCGCAAACCCTTTCTCTTTTAGGCTACTGCCTCTTTAAAAGCTTTGCCCGCTTTAAAAGCCGGAACTTTTTTTGCCGCAATTTTAATTGATTTGCCGGTCATCGGATTGCGTCCTGTTCTGGCGTTTCTTTTCCTAACGCTGAACGTTCCAAATCCCACAAGTCTGACTTCTTCGCCTTTTTTAAGAGCGTTCTGGACGGCACTTATAATGCTTTCAAGAGCATTAGCACTGTCGGACTTTTTGAGTTTTGCGGAATCTGCTATCGCATCGATTAAATCTGCTTTTGTCATTTGTATCACCTCCTTTAGATTAAATTTATATATTAGAAAATCAAGCCTGCCTGATGTCCTGCCTGATGCCTTATTTTTTTAAATTATTTTTTTAGCGTTTAGCATCCCGCCTCGTCAAAGTATGTGAAACCATGAACCTTTTTCGTTTTTTCAACGACCGGCTTTTTTACATACACAAGATAATAATTTCCGTTTTGTCCCTGATAAGAATCTACGACTTTATGCCTTTCCTCTCCATGAATTATGCACAATGCTTTGAAATCTCTTATCGCAATACCGTATTTGTTAGATTTGTACTTATTTTTAAACCATTTTCCTACTTTTGCCATTTCGTTGGAATCCACTATTCACCTCGTATTTTTAAAACACTGTCTATTATAAAAAATAAAACCCTCTTGCGTTAGAAAACTCAGGCATATCCATAATATAAACCAAATCTTTATATTTCTCCGGCAGGGTATTTTTAATATGGTAAGCTCCGCCGCCGGCTATAATTAATTTATCCGCCTGACGCAATTTAGTTTCATAATCGGCTTGAATACGAAGTATTATGCTTTCCATATAATTAGCCATAACCTCATTAATATATTCTGATAAATCATAAGTCTTGCCGTAATTTTTAACGATTTTATTTGTTAAAATCTGCGTAGTTTCAATTTTGGTATTATCGTCTATACCGTAATCTCTTGCTATTTTCTGCTCTAAATCGTTAATAACCCTTGAAACGCCCAGCTTTGAATATTGCTTTGAATTATTAGAAACGCCGGTATATCCTTCATCAAAAGCTACGACTATTACGGTATTAAACCCTATATCTAAAATAAAGCCTTTATCTTTTGCCGTGGCGGTATTAATGTTATTTTTTAATATATAATCGACTAATATTCCTCCGCCTTGAGGATGGACGGCTAAAACTTTAGTCCCCACTTTATCGGTTATAATATCGCTAAAAAATGAATATCGCCTGTTATTTACGGTAAAGTCTTTAACTTTATCCCATAATTGAAGCATATATTTACGATAATACTCGATAGGCAGTCCTAAAGATATTTCGTCTACCGTGCCGTAACCGGATCTTTCTAATTTTTCAATAGCTTTTGATATAAAAAGCGGAGCATATTCTATTAAAAAATCTATCTCGAGAGAGTATTTAACGTCCGGCTCGCCTATGGCGTCTTCGCCTATAAGATAATATTTTCCATTATAAAAACTTGGTTTTTTCTTCTCAACGCCGAGTTCTACCTGCGGTTTATTATATACCGCTATTGCGGTAGGAAACTTTGTCATAATACCGTTAGCGCCTACTATCTTTACGCTTGAAAAACCTATATCTATTGCTAATTTCATCTCAAACCTCCATAAATTATTTTATGTTTTTTATATTTATATCAATCAAGGATTTTTTTATCTGTCGTTAAAGAGTTTTTGGTATATAAGCCGTATAAATAAGAACTATAATATCCTGACACCTTGCTTATCAATAATATCTTTTTAACCTTGCCGGCGGTGATAGTTTTCTCATTACGATATTTAACGTTCCCTATATGTCGTTCCCTATATGTGCTGAATAAAGACCATAAGATATACCTGCGCATAATATAAAAAACATAGCAAGCACCATTGCTAATTGTCCGTCATTTTTTTTACTTATCTTTCCTAAAATAAGCATAATCAGTAATATAAATGCGATAACTCCAAATATAATTGCGACAGATGGACGAAAGACTTACTATTAATGTATTAAATGATGCTATACATAAATACGGAAATCCTGAAATATTTAATTCAGACCAGGGTTCGCAATATACGGCTCAAAACTTCAC
>JAKACI010000215.1 GCA_021821565.1 bacterium
ATCCTTATAAATAAAATTAACAAAAAAATATTAAAACCGGTTAATATTTCAAAAACCAATTATAAGAATTACATTTTTAAACTTCCCACAGGAAGATTTATATCTCCTATAGGGTTATTAAATAAAACCCCCAATTTTTCAACAAACGTTGCAGCGTACGGAAATTATATTGCAGTTGTAGCAAACGGCGCAACTTTTTTTCAAACCATTACGATATATAACAAAAAAACTCTTAAAGAAGTAGCTCAATACAGAGCTTATAAAGAAAAAAAATTTAAAAAAAGAAAATTTAAAAAATTTAAAAAAATTATATAC
Organism: bacterium; assembly: GCA_021821565.1. The sequence continues at coordinate 316 of JAKACI010000215.1, forward strand.
AATCCAAAAAAAGCGCATCATTCAAGTTTGAATAAAGCATTCAGCCAGATGGTATATGCAAAAAATAAAAATCAGGATCTTTATCAGGGAATTGACTTCGCGTCAAACGGCATTCTTTATGCGGCAGGCGGCGGAGTGAATGACGTTATAGCACTTAAGATTGGGAAAAACGGTAAATTGCAAGTAATAAAAAAATATCGCCTACAATGGCAGCCGTTTCCTAAAAATCAATATCCATACCAGTATCAAGGACATCAATATCGTAATCATAAATCATACTTGTTTTATCCTGACAGCATAGCAGTTTCAAAAAACAATAAAGATTTATATGTTACGGGTTTGCTTTCAAATTCCGTTGCTAAAGTTAATTTAAAAACGGGTAAGGCGAGTTATGCAAACGCAGGTTCTTATCCTTTTGATATTATACTGGCAGACCACGGTAAAAGACTGGTAGTTTCCGACTGGGGCTCCGATAGCGTTACAGTATTAAATGCGACTAATTTAAAACCTGTCGGAAAAATTTTGGTCGGTAAAAAATTATCGCCTTTAAGCTATTCGCCAGGTGTCAATCCGACGGGGATGATACAACTTGCCGGTACTCCGGATGTATTTGTAACCGATTCAAACAATGATAAAATTTTCGAGTTCAATTCGCAAAATTTAAAAGTTATCCGTATATTTAACGATGCGCCTTATCTACACGCTCCTTATGGCAGCTATCCCGACGGCGCAGCTATTTACAAAGGCTTTATGTATGTAGTAAATGCAGGCAATAATGATATAAGCGTTTTTAATATAAAAACAGGAAAGCAGGCAGGATTAATTCCTACCGCATGGTATCCTACTTCCATAATTATCAGCAAAGGCAATATTTATGTCACCGACGCCAAGGGCTTAGGAAGCGGTCCTAATATTCATTTCCAGTGGGTCGGCGATATGATGGAAGGGGCTGTTGAAAAAATATCTATAAATAAAGTTATGCCGCAGCTTAAATTTTGGACAAAAGTTGCTTTGCATAATGACCTGTTTAGTCTGTCTCAAAGAGAAAAAAGAAAACTTGCCGATGAAAAGATCGATAAATTTTTGAGAAAACATATAAAACATGTAGTATTTATCCTCCGTGAAAATAAAACATTTGATGAAGACTTAGGAGATTACTCAAGAGCAGGGAAGTGGGCAGACCCGCATCTTGATTTATACAATAAAAAGGAACTGCCTAATTTATATAAGCTGGCAAACGATTACGGGCTGTTTGTCAATTTTGATGCCGACGGCGAAGTAACGGCGCAGGGGCATCAGTGGACGACAGGAGCATCCGATTCCGATTTTGTTCAGAGAACATGGCCGCAGTATTATTCCGGAAGAGGATTAATAGGCAATCCGGGGTGGACGCAGCCTTTAAGACCGCTGAATTTAAAAGACCATTATAGATATATGCCTATATACGATAGTTTATTAAAATTAAAACACTGGTCTAATCCGTGGATAAGTTATCCTTACGGACTATATATCTACAACGATATGCTAAAGCATAATACGTCTTTTGAGGTATTCGGCGAATTTGTTTCACGTAACAGAATAGGAAATATTTTACCTGCTATGAAAAAACATATTGATTTATCTTCTTACGGTTGGGATAGATTTATTCTTGATACCCAGAGGGCTAAAGTCTTTTTAAATTTTGCTAAGAAGAGAATAAAGCATAATAAATTTCCGTCTTTTGTTTATATATGGCTTCCCGATGACCATACGGCAGGCAGCAGACCCTGTTATTATACGCCGGATTATTACGTTGCAAATAATGATTACGCGACCGGCGAAATAATTGACTATTTATCTCATTCTCCTATATGGAAAAATACGCTGGTATTTATTACCGAAGATGATGCTCAATCTGGAGCTGACCATATAAACGCTCACAGGACTTTTGCCGTTATGATTTCGCCGTGGGTAAAAAAAGGGGTTTTAATAAAGAAATTTTATTCGCAGATAAGTATAATCAAGACAATAGAAGCTATATTTAAAATTTCTCCTATGTCTCAATGGGATGCTAACACGCCGGTTATTAATACAGGCTGGACGAATAAACCCGATATGAAACCTTATAATGTGGTCAAGATGCAGGTTAAACCGGCATTGAATCCCGGAATATGCAAAAGCTATATTGATAAGATGCGTTTAAAATTAGGAAAAGCAGGTTTATGGGAAGCTCCTGCAAATATTAATAATAAAAATATAGATAATAAAAATAAACAATTAAGAAAAGTAAAAAGGACTGACAATAAATATGTAAATAAAAAAATATCCAGTAATAAAAATAAGTTAAAATTAACAGAATTTAAAGAAGCATATAATAATAAATATCAAAAAAATGCGCATAAAGCATATAACGATGCTAAAAATCTTAAGAACAGCGGAAAAATCATTAAAAAAGATGTAAATAATAACAGCGCAGAATATTATTCTCCGACGTCATTACTAAAAATAAGCGGACCGGAACAATTTAAACAGGAATGGATTGCATCTAAGGGTTTAAAATCATATAAAAAAGTTATAGCATACATAAAAAAATTAGCGAAAAAAGAAGGAGCTCCAATAGGCGACATTTTAGCCGGAGCAAGTCCTGATTAAAAATATAATTGCGATATCGTAAAGTAAAGTGCGGCGCTCAGTGATGAAGACGGGGTTCATCACTGAGCGAATTAGGAAATAAAATTAAATATAACGAATATTTAAAGATAATAGACATAAGACATAATTTGGATACCGATTCTAAATTGTTACAAAATTTTAACAAAACCTTAACCCCATTGTAATAATAATTATGTTTTAATATTAATACTGTAAGTAAGTGCTTTAAGCTTTACCTCTTCTCTCTTTCATTT
>JAKACI010000216.1 GCA_021821565.1 bacterium
GACCCGATGTTTTTATTTTCTTTGATTGTATTATTCAAATTTTTAATTTGAATTACTACAATTTCTTTGATTTTTAATTTTTCATTTTTATTAAAATATTTTTCAATACGAATAGGGATTGAATATATTGTATTGTTATCTAACCTAATATCTCCGCATATTATTGCTATGATTCCTTCCTTTTCTAAATAATTATCAAAATTGTTATTAAAATCATTAAAATTCTTATCATAAAAATAAATTAAAAGTTCGCTTCTTTTTTTGCGATTATAATTATTATTATAAATAGAATAATTATTCTTACTATACCTTTTAATTAAATTATTTAATGTATTATTTAACCAATTTTCTTTATCGGAAATCCATACGGTTGTGGATTCTTGTTGTATATTGTCATTTTTAATAAATTCTATTTTATTTATTTCATTATATAATAAAAGATTTGTCTTTTCGCCGCTAATATTTTTTAGTATATTGTTTTTAGGTTTTTCGAAAACAGCCAAATATTCGTGAGCTAATAAAAGAAAATTATATTTGATACTGTTTGTATACCAAAAACCTGTTGTTTTGCAATTATGCTGTCTTTTTATTATTAATTCTTTTAGCGTAAAACCTGCTTTTAAATATTTCTCTATTGTCCAAAAACCAAGAGGTATTACATTTTTATTTTTTCTCATATCGCCTATCAATATAGAGCAATATTTACCGTCCTTTAAGATTCTATAGCTTTCTACTGCAACCTTTTCTATTTCATTTATAAAATCGTTAACTTCATAATTAGAAAGATCGTTATTATTGTTATGAGTATATTGAACAATGTTGGCATACGGAGGATGTGAACAAATTAAATCAATTGAACTATCATTTATAAAATGTAAATCTCTTGCGTCGCCAATTTTAAGGTCAACCGCAATTTCAGAAGATTCTAAAGATTTAGTAGTACCAATTGCCGTTTTAAACAAAAAATTAAAATTAATATTTTCTTGAGCTAATTTAATTGCATTTTCATTTATATCAATGCCTATAAAATTTCTATTTAATAATTTTGCTTCTACCGCTGTTGTTCCAGAACCGCAAAAATAATCTAAAACCAAATCTTGTTCTTTAGAATATTTCAATATTATATTTCTTGGAATATAAGGAGACCAATTACCTCTATAATTACCGTTGTGGGTAGCCCAGGTTCCTCTTGATTTAAAACTCCAGACGGTATTTTGCTCTAAATTAAAATCTTTTGGCGATAATTTTTTAATGATCTTTGTTGAACTAGTGTTTGGTGTAATATTTATAGGATTGGAAACATTTATGCCTAAATTTCTAACGATGGATTTTTCGATGAATTTTAAATTAACGTTATATTTTATGCCAATTTCTTGATCCGACAGGCCTTTAATTTTATCTTCCAGTATATTTTTTCCCAAATTTCCATCCGACATTGATTAATCCTCATGTAAATGTAATGTATTGTTTGAATAGAATAACATAAAAAATAATTGAAATTCAATAAGATTTTTTAATATATAGTTTTATATTAATTTTGCTATCATTTACCATAATTATTAGACAAATGTATCATTTTAATATATATTTTTATATTAATTCTTCACAAATAATAAAAATTCGATATAAAAAGGGACATTGCGTATGTAAAATATCGTAGACAATATAATAACGGATAATAATCATTTAAAATAAGCGTTGAATATAATATAATAAAATAAAATATTGCAGATAAACTAATGTCATTGTATTAGATAATAAACTTTAAAAAATACTGAATTTGCTAATTTATAAAAATTATTTGATTTATAATTTATAATAATTTCTAAATATAAAAAATGAAAGATAAATCATTGCAATTGGAGTCAAATACAGAAGTAAAGCCGCAAGAATCTAAAGAAGTAAATTCTGCAAAAGACGGCGGCTCCCAAACATACGATGATTCCCAGCCTCAAATTATACATGGTATAATTAAAAGTATTATTTTTTATAATCAAGCCAACGGTTTTATTATTTTGAGGCTTTTTTCTAAAGATAAAACTTTAATAGCTTCGGGCAATTTTTTTGATATGCCTGTTGTAGATTCAAAAATTAAACTTAAAGGCAGGTATGTTTATCATAAAAAATACGGCTATCAGTTTAATTTTGACGAATATGAATTATTTCTTGCCACTACAAAAACAGCCATAGTTAATTACCTTTCTTCTAATATATTTAAAGGTATAGGTAAGTTTTTAGCGGCAGAAATATATGACAAATTTAAAGAAGACACTTTAAATATAATTGATAACGAACCGGAAAGGATTAAAGAGGTAAGAGGCATAGGCGATGTCAAAATAAACTTTGTAATTGAGGGAATAAAATCAAGCGCGGGTCTAAGGCGGGCTATTATGTTTTTTAAACCTTACCAGTTTAGCGATTATCAAATAAAATCTATTTATGATAAATTTAAAGATAAATCGGTGCAGATAGCCAAAGAAAACCCGTATAATTTCACGGAAATAAAAGGCATAGGTTTTAAAAAAGCAGATATAATGGCAAATAAATTAGGAATTTCTAAAAACGACCCTAACAGGATTAAAGAAGCGATAAAATATTTAATAAACGAATTATGCATGAATAACGGAAATACCTATCTTCATTATGCCGACATTAAAAATAATATAGTTGAATTAATAGAAGATTTTGGGACTAATGAGCAAGAAACGTCTAAAATAGAAGAAAACTTAGAAGATATCAATAATAATGCAGCAAAAACTCTTTCTTTTAATTTTAACGACTTAAAAAAATATATTGCGGAACTTAGCGCAGAAAAAAAAATTATAATAGATCCGACTTTTTCTTTTGAAAAAAGTAAAAATATAAATAAATCAAATACAGATGCCGATGCAGACGTAAATGTGGGTAAAAATACGTTTATAGATATAGAAATAAAGAAAAATATAAATCTGAATGCAAACATAAATTTAAATGCAAATTATATTAATATTTCCGCTGTAGATTTCAGCAAGTATAAAATATATCTTCCGGTATATTATTATTCCGAATTGAGAATTGCAAAAGAACTTTTCAGACTTTTATCCTATAAAAATAATAAAATATTAGATACCTATATAGATAAAAATATTAAAGACATAGATATAGATAAGAATAAGGATAAGGATAAGGATAAGGATAAGAAATTAAATATAAATGCT
>JAKACI010000217.1 GCA_021821565.1 bacterium
CCGCAATAGTACAATTAAACTTAGAAATGTCAATACCTATAGAATGCATGCCGAGTTCATTTGAAACTACAAGAGTTGTTCCAGAACCGCAAAATGGGTCAAGCAAAATGTCGCCAGATTTAAAATCAATATTTTTTTTAAAATTATCAATCTGGTCATCTCTAAAATATTCAACGAGCTGCGGAATGAATTTGCCTTTATACGGATGAAGACGATGTACGTGTTTAGTCGTATCTTTTTCCCGCAAGTTATCAAAAGACAATGTCCAGTTTAAATCATTTCCCAACTTGTCTTTCCAGCTAAGTTCTTTATTGTCGAAATATGAGCTGTAATAATTTTTCAAATCAGTTAAATCAATTAAAATAGAATTACTATTGTTGTTTTTATGTTTATTAATTTTTCCATACTGCACAAGATATGATATATTTGATTCGCTAATATCCCGTTCAAGAAAATTACTAGCCCAGATGCTAGCTTCTTTTATAGTGAGAAGGTGTTTTGATGATATAGTTGCATTTATCATTAGTTAGTTAAATTTTTAGTATTTATATATTGTTATTGTTGTTGTGTTATTGTTTTATTTTTTTTAAATTTAATTAATTATGATGATTTGTCTAATAAAGATTTCATATAATTGTATCATTTTAATTAATTTAAATTTGATGGCAGAACACTCTTTTAAATCATACCTGACTATTTTAGCGGTATTATTTAGCTGTAATTTAATATTATTTTTAATGTCGTTAAAATTATTGTTATAAGTGTTATATAATTTACATAGTATTGTTTTCGCCGCTTAATTTATGTAAAAAGCTTATAGAATAATGAAATTCTTCTTTCGGCAAGGTTAATATACTCTTGGTTTATATCATAACCTATAAATTTTCTTTCCGATTTTAATGCTGCCGCTGCCGTAGTCCCGCTTCCCATAAACGGGTCAAGAATAATATCGTCTTTAAATGAGTACAATTGAATCAAGCGAAAAGGCAGTTCTTCCGGAAATGGCGCTGGGTGTCCTATTCTTCTTGCACTTTCGGCTTTCATTGTCCAAATTGATTTTGTCCATTCCATAAATTGTTCTTTGGCAATTGTATTTTGCTTCCCTTTTCCGATTCTGTTATAGTCTCCTTTTGAAAAAACCAAAATATATTCGTGAATATCCCGAAGAATAGGATTTGTTGAACTTAACCAGCTTCCCCATGCTGTTGATGGACTTGCGCTTGCCGCCTTATTCCAAATTATTTCTCCACGCATATTAAAACCGATGTCAATCATCATTGTTGAAATATAATCGGAAAGTGGAATATAAGGTTTGCGGCCGAGATTTGCAACATTAATGCAAGCACGGCCGCCATTCACTAAAACTCTGTAAGTTTCTTTAAATGAATTTTCAAGTAAATGTAAATATTCTTGTAGTGAAAGATCATTATCATATTCTTTTGAAACATTATAAGGAGGTGACGTTATCATTAAATGCACGGAATTGTCCGGCAATTCTTTCATATTTTCGGCAGAACCGAGAATAAATTTATTCGATAATTCATCAGGCATTTTTTTCTCGGTCTTGTCTATTACTTCATTAATTTCAAGAGCTGAATATAATTTTGAATTATAAAACCTTGAACTATCATGATTAATTCTTCCTTTAGTTCCGAAAGCGCTTGTTTCTGTCCCTTTTGGTTTTTTCATTTTATGTTCCGAATTAAAGTTAAGAATTTTTCAGCTTTTGCAATGTCGTTTATTTCCATATTTGCAATTGAAATAATTTTTCCAAGGTCGATTTTTGAAACCATTGATGAAAAATAGTTCATATCGCTTTCTATAAGTTTTTTAGATAATTGAAAAATCATATCCGTTGTTTCAATTGTTTGAAAACCTTTTTTAGGAGTAACTTTAGTAAAATCGCTTTCCGTCGGATTAGGATTAAGTGACCAAAAACCCTGAATTACTCCAGAACTTTTTAAAAAGTCCACTTTTTTGATATAACTTTCCGCGATCGGACTATTACCCAAAATAACAATAGGAATTTTTGTTGAAGCAAGCCCCGATACTCTGATGTTAACCGACTTACCGATTGCTTTTAACATGGAGTCCGAACGTAGCAAAGCAGGGTTGCCTTTGTGTTGCTTGTAATCGCCTATAAATTCTATTTTGTCGGGGACAGTGAACTTATAATTAGAAACTACGCTCATTTTAATTTCAAAGATTAATTTTATATTATCCGGTTGTTGAATAATATTATTAGTCGTGCAAAGTGCAAGGTCTGCGCTTGATTTTTTGGTAAGACAGAGTTCATCGCAAATTACGCCGTTGACTGCAAAAAGCCCTAACTTTTTAGCGATTGGTTCAAAAAAAGTTTTACACCATTTTTCCGTAAATTGTCCGATGAGTGAATTTCGGCTCTGCAAAGTCTGTACTTCTGCGTCGTAACCCTTTGGAACATAGGCATAATAACCGCTTTGTAAGTTATAAAAAAGCTTTTCGGGCGAGGCAAAATTTTTCAAAGCTTCTATGAAGAATTTAATTTCGGCGTCGTTGTTCCAAAGTGTCATTATACATATCCTTCATCATTTTATTAATCAATTTTAATTTAAGATATTATAACATATTTTGAAGTTAAAAAAATTATAAAGCCGATTCAAAAGCTTTTTTAAAAAAAGTTTCGGCATCTTTTGCTTTTCCTGATTTTTTTAGGCATTCCGCATATTCATAATAATAATTTGGATTACAGGGGTTTAATTCTATTGCTTTTTTAAAAAATTTTAAGGCATTTGAGTAATTTGTTTTAATAATATGAGAAATATCATTATTTTTATATATATTTTTATTTCCATCAAAATAATTATCATTATAATATATTAGATTACGGTTTATAAAATTACCGTTGCCCCCGCTATTGTTATTCAAGTTTAGGTTTAGGCAGTTATTGTTTTTTATGTTATTTTTATCTTTTGAATTAATATCGTATATATAATCATAATCGTTGTAATTGCTAATATTTATCAGCGCAGGAATATATTCGCAGGTTATAAATAAAGCAGACATAAAAAATATTTCATCTTTTGTATAGTAATTATTAGTTCTTATTTCCCATAGATTTAAAATATCAAAAAACCTTGAATTAATATAATTGTATGCCTTATTTTCTTCAACATTTGAATTATCTGAATAATTTATATT
>JAKACI010000218.1 GCA_021821565.1 bacterium
TATTTATAGTTCAAATTACTCTATAATTGCCGTTTTTAATATTTTTTTGTTAAATGCCGATACGTAATACGCTTTATTAGACATTTTAATTTCTCTCCGATATTTATTTTATTTAAATTTAAAATTACAAGCTATTAATTATTTAATTATTAAATATTAATCAGCCAGAACCGGGAAAACTTTTTTAAATAATTTTTTATTTTTAACTTTTAAAATTTCGGCAAGCATAAGATTAAGTTTATCCGTGTTTAATCCTGGCGTTCCGAAAATCCCGAACTGCCTTCCCGAAATATGATCCATAACAAGCTTGCGCAGTGTTTTTTCTTTGATTCCGGTTAATTTTGAAATTCTCGGCACCTGATCAATAGCGGCAGCTATAGAAATATAAGGTCCAAGCCCGGAACCTGAACCCGTTACTATATCAACAGGAACATTGCCTCTTTTAACGGTCGGATTTTCTTTTAAAAATTTATCTATAAGTTTCTTCTCAATAACTATATATTTACCGTTTGTTGGGGCATAATTAGAGCCGCTTGATTCTGTCCCGTTATAGCCGTTTCCTGCATAAGAGAGTCTTCCGTTAAACATATAAGGGGAAGTGAATTTTTCGCCTATTAGCATTGACCCTATCGGTTTAGAGTTTTTATACATAATACTTCCTCCTGCCTGAAAAGGAAAAAATACTTTTCCTATACCCCATATAAAAAATGTATATGCGACAGAGCACATAACATATAATAAAAGCGTTATTTTTATCATTCTTATTAATTCTTTTGCCATGAAACACCTCTATTCTATTTTTTATTATTAAATTAAAAAATCTGTTTAATCTTAGTGACTTAATTTTCTTAACTTATACCATTTATAAAAAGCTATTCCGCCCCAGACTGTTTCTACAACCCCAAACGGCCATGCGCCTGCCAGGCAGCCATAAACTGCCGAGGCTATACAAGATATTCCAAAAAGAAATGTGAACCAACTTGAACGAGATTCTAAAGCATAAAATATCATCATCAAAGAAACGACGGTTGCGCCATAAATCGTTAGAATATAACTGTTCATACCAAAAACTATCCTCCCTAAAAATATTTGATAAATATCTATAAATCTAAAAAATTCACATTAAAACTCTACTTTGCTCTGCTCTTTATATATACTCTTTTGTACTCTGCTCTGTTATTTAATTTAAGCCATCTATGCGTTACTCTTTTCCGGCAATATCATTAATATCATTAGTAGATATTTAAATCTGATTGCGTTATTGCATTTAATTTAAACCAACTATTTGTTACGGTTAGTAAAATAGATGTCCTTTGACCATCGCAAAATGTTCGGCAATAGGTCCCAGCGCAAGAGCAGGAAAGAATGTCAATGCGCCGATTAATATTATCGTCCCCATTACAACGGAGTAAAATAAAAAACCATGTTCAGGGAAAGTTCCTGCCGATTCGGGAATTCTTTTCTTTTTTATTAGCGCGCCGGCTATTGCTACCTGACATATAATAGGAACATATCTTCCAAAAAATATAGTAAATCCAAGTATTACATTGTAAAACATGGTATTTCCGTCTAAACCTGCGAATGCGGAACCGTTGTTTGCAACGGAAGAAGTAAATGCATATAATACCTCACTTAATCCATGCGGACCCGGGTTAAATATTCCCGCAAGACCTCCGGCGGTAGAAAGAGCTATACCGAACGGCACAAGTATTATAAACGCATGCGCAAACATCGCAAGCGTAGCAAGCGTTACCTCCTTTGCCCCTATCTTTTTACCGAGAAACTCCGGCGTTCGCCCTACCATAAGACCTGCTATGAAAACCCCGATTATCACCATTGTCAGCATATTTAAAAGTCCTACTCCTTTGCCGCCGAATATCAAATTAAGCATCATTTCGGCAAGAAGTATCATACCTGAAAGCGGCATAAAACTATCATGAGCGCTGTCAACATTTCCTGTTGTAAACGCAGTCGTAGCAGAGGCAAATAAAGAAGTCTGGGCAATACCGATATGTTCCTGTTTGCCTTCCGTGTTACCTCCGGGATTATACTTTGAAGCCTTGATATTAGCGCCTAAATGCGCAAGAAAAGGATTGCCGTGCGCCTCCTGTGAATAAATTACGGCAATACATATTACTAAAAGAGTTGACGCAACCCAGAATAATGTCCATGCATGTTTTTTATCGTCTATCATTATTCCGTACATAAAAAAAAGAGCAATGGGAATGGTACCCATCATAAATATTATAAGCGCATTAGTAAACGGATTCGGATTTTCATACGGCTGCGCAGCATTTGCGTCATAAAACCCGCCTCCGTTTGTACCTAAATTTTCAATTGATACCATTGACGCGACAGGTCCAACCGATAATGATTGCTTTGTTCCTGTCATATTCACGACTTTCTTCTGCATTGTAAATGTTTGAGGAGCTCCTTGAGAAAGCATTATAATTGCAAAAATAACTGCTAACGGAATAAAAATTCTGTATATTGCTTTAATAAAATCGATATAGAAATTCCCTACATATTTAGCTTCATGCCTGACAATTCCTCTTATAAAGGCAATAGCAAAAACAAGACCCGTTGCGGCAGAAGTAAATTGCAAAAAAACAAGCGCCATCTGCGAAAAATTTGACATAACTTCTTCGCCGCCGTAATTCTGCCAGTTAGTATTGGTTATAAAACTTATTGCCGTATTAAAATCAAGCGCCCATGGTATTCCAGGATAGTGCATCTGATTAAACGGAAGATAATTTTGAAATCTTAAAATCAAAAACACGATAATAAGCATTAGAAAATTAATAACAAGCCCTATTTTCAGGTAAGTTGTCCAGGTCATTTCTTCTTCTTCTTTTTTTACATTTAAAAACCTGAATGTTAAATTTTCAACCGGATCAATCAGCTTATCTAAAAAAGTATGTTCATATTTAAAAATATGCGCAAGATACCTACTTAAAGGAATGGCTGCCAGAACCATAATTAAAAGCACCAAACTTATTTGCAATATTCCTGTTAAAGTCATTTTACTTAGACCTCGTTAAATTTTTATTTTATTTTATTTTTTCATTATTGTTGTGTCATTATTACATCATCATTATTTTTACTGCATTTTTACCGTATTTTTAAAATTTTGTTTGTCCTTACATCTTATCAAGAAAATCTATTAATAAAAATA
>JAKACI010000219.1 GCA_021821565.1 bacterium
ATTTTCCGCAAACATTCTCAACTAAGCCTGAAATCATCTTTTCTACAAATTTCATCATATCTTCATAATTGCTATAAGCCATATAAAACTCAAGCATTGTGAATTCAGGGTTATGTTTAACGGAAATTCCTTCATTCCTGAAATTTCTGCCAATTTCATATACTCTGTCAAATCCGCCGACGAGCAACCTTTTTAAATAAAGTTCAGGAGCGACTCTCATATAAAGTTCTAAATCCAATGCATTATGGTGCGTTTTAAATGGTCTTGCCGTAGCGCCTCCGGGATTTGCATGCATTATCGGAGTCTCAACTTCTAAAAATTTGCTGTTATTTAAAAAAACTCTTATATAGTTAATAATATCGGCTCTTTTTATAAAAATATCACGGACATCTTTATTTGCAATTAAATCAACGTATCTTTTTCTAAACCGTACCTCTATATCTTTAAGTCCATGCCATTTCTCAGGCAGCGGCAATACCGATTTGCTTAAAAGTTTTATGCTTTCTGCCTTAATTGTAAGTTCGTTTGTTTTTGTTCTGAATAAATGACCCGCTACGCCGCAAATATCACCAGCATCTAAAAATTTGTCAAAAAGTTCAAAATCTTCGTCCGAAACTGAACCTCTCTGTATATAACATTGTATTTCTCCATAGCCGTCTCTCAATCTGAAAAAAGAAGCCTTACCAAAACTTCTTATTATTAAAATTCTTCCCGATGTTTTAATATGTATATTATTTTCTTCCAAAAATTCTTTAGAAGCATCATCATATTCAGCTAAAATATCTTCTATCACATTCTCTTTTACAAATTTATTGTTAAACGGATTTATGCCTTTTTCTCTTAAAACGTTAATAATATTAATTTTATTTTTTTCTATAATATTTAATTCTTCATCCATTTTAATCACCTTAATATTTATTTAGAAGAAATTTGACTGATGAGGTATCCGTTAATAAATTCATCTATATTTCCGTCAAAAACGCTTTCGGTATCATATTCGGTAACTCCAGTGCGATGGTCTTTAATAACCCTGTTGGGATTAAGAGTATATGACCTTATCTGCGAACCCCAGGATATTTCTTTTTTGTCCTTTTGCAGTTTATTTTCTTCTTCCTCTTTCTTTTTTTTATAATAATCGTAAAGCCGAACTTTTAAAAGTTTTAGCGCCGTATCTTTATTTTTATGTTGAGACCTTTCATTCTGACATGCAACTGCCACTCCTGTCGGCAAATGTGTAATTCTAACCGCCGAATCCGTGGTATTAACATGCTGCCCGCCTGCCCCGCTTGATCTGTATGTGTCAATCCTCAAATCTTTTTCATCTATAATTACTTCGGAAGTATCTTCTATCTCCGGATAAACAAAAACGGAAGCAAATGACGTATGTCTGCGTTTATTGGCATCAAAAGGAGATATTCTTACAAGTCTATGAACTCCTGTTTCCGATTTAAGATAGCCGTATGTATAAAGCCCTGAAGCAATGAATGTCACGCTCTTTACGCCGGCTTCATCTCCCGCATTAAACTCCAAAATATTGACGGGAAAATTTTTTTTGTCAGCCCATCTTAAATACATTCTTAAAAGCATAGAGGCAAAATCCATCGATTCGGTGCCGCCCGAACCTGCATGTATTTCAACAATTGCATTTAATTTATCGTCTTTTCCCGAAAGAGTTAATTCAATCTCTAAATTTGAAATTGTTTTTTCTAATGTTTTCAAATTTTGTTCAATTTCCGCTAATAGTTCAGAATCATTTTCTTTTATAGCCAGAGCTGCCAACTCTTTTAAATTTTTAAATTCTTCGTAAACTGCAATAAAAGGGTTTAGTCTATTGTCTAAGTACGTTTTTTCTTTTAAAATAGATGCGGATAAAGATTTATTGCTAAAAAAATCTTTATCCGCCGCAATTTTATTAATATCTTCAATTCTTTGATTTATTTTATCCGGGTCAAAGGCTCCTCCGTATTTTAGATAATTTATCATCTAAAATCTCTATATTTTTTTCTATAAAATCGATATTAATTATAGCATCTGCATGAGCGCTATCGGACATTTCTTTATTATTAGTTTTAATATCTTTCATTTTTTGTTTATTTTTCTCCTATTAAAATAAAAATAAATTATCATTGATATTATAAAAATATAAATAATTATATGAGCAAACATATTACCATATAATGCAAAAAAAGTCTTATGATTAATTAATTTTATATTTCCTATTATAAACATTCTTTTAAAAATACCTGTTTCTGAAATTATACTTCCTGTAGGAGATATTATTCCGCTTATACCTGAATTTCCGGCCCTGTCCACATATCTGTCGTTTTCTACCGCAGAAAATACGGTCATTGACATATCCTGATAAGGAGCTGCCGTTTTACCGTACCATGCGTCATCGGTAATGCTTATATACAGATTTGCTCCGTCTTTTGAAAAATGCCTCACTAATGAATCAAAATAAGCTTCGTAGCATATCATAGAGCCTGCTTTAATTTCCCCCCCATTCAAAATTCGGAATTTTTCTCCTGGGGTAAAATTGCCTATGCCTGCGCCTTTTAATATATGGGCAAGAAAAGGCAGCCGATGTCTTAACGGGATATATTCCCCGAAGGGAACAAGATGATGTTTATCGTAATACGAGTATTTTCCTGATTTAGTAAACATATAATCACGATTATAATAATGTTCTTTGTAGTTATAAAATCTAACGCCTACAGCCCCGAAAATTAAATATATTTTATTAGCTTTAACAAAATTCATTACCTTTTTCCAATATTCAGGATAAGCCGAAATAATATAAGGCAAAGCTGTTTCGGGCCATAAGACAAGATAAGGTTTATAACGCATTGCTTTTTTAGTCAGACTTAAATATATATGCGTCGTTCTTTTTTTAGTAATTTTCCATTTTTGAAACATACCTATATTCCCCTGAATGGCAGCAACTCTGTAAGATTTCTTACCGGATAAATCATTTTTAACACTGTAAATATTAAAATATCCGTACGCAATAACACATAAAAAAACCGATAATGCAAATAAAAATTCTACGGCAGCCTGCTTTTTTGAAATATTTTTATAAAATATAAAATGAAAAATAACAAAATTAATCAGAACTATAATAAAAGATAATCCAAAAGTGCCGACTATATTAGAT
>JAKACI010000220.1 GCA_021821565.1 bacterium
AAATAATCAAAAGATAACAATTAAAGTTAAAATAGTAGATGCAAACATTCCAAAAATCAATGCCCAGGCTAATCCGTTCCATACAGGATCCGTCACAAGAATTGCCGACCCGAATATAACGGCAAGAGCCGTAATTAATATCGGTCTAAATCTCATTGAACCGGCTTCTACCAATGCATCTATTATATCATAACCATCTTTTTTCTTGTTAGATATAAATTCCAACAGTAAAAGAGAATTTCTTATAACTATTCCTGAAAGCGCAATTGTTCCAATCATCGATGTAGCGGTAAAATATACATTTATAAAGGCAAAACCCGGCATTATACCTATCATTTCAAGAGGAATCGCACCCATTAAAATCACGGGCATCATAAATGAACCCGTATAGCCGACTAAAAGAACATATATAAGCAAAATAGCTATCAGCATGGCAGCGCCTAATTGAGCAAATACTTTCAACGTTAGATGCCATTCTCCCCCCCATCTTATATGGTATCCCTCAGGCAAAGGATATTTTAAAAAGTGCAATATTAAGCTCAGATTGGCATACATAGGGCTTCTTTTTACGACTTTCCCGTAAACATATACTACTGGTTTTAAATCTCTATGGTAAATCATATTTGTTAAATATGCATATTTAACTCTGACAAGTGAATCCAACGGTACTAATTTATTTGCGGCAGGCGCAAAAATCCATATATTTGACAGAAAGCCGATGCTTTTCCTATAACTTGCAGACATTCTCAAAAAGATATCTACCTGATTTAAATTATTTTTAATATGTAAAGTACCTGCCTGCATTCCATAGTTTAGCATATACAGGGTTTTTGCCACCATTTCGGTATTTATTCCAAGCAGAGCGGCTTTTCTTCTTCTAATAGTAACTTCAATTTTTCTTATAGGTTTTTTATATGATGAATTTACGTCGGTTACGCCTCTTGTAATTTTCATCTGTTTTTCAACTTCAGCGGAAAGTTTTTCCTGCTTTTTATAATTATTTCCGTAAATTTCCGCAATAATAGTGGATTTAACAGGCGGTCCGGGAGGGCTCTCTAAAACTTTAATCGTAGCATTATATTTTTTTCCGATTTTATGGACTATTGGTAAAGCATTTAAAACAAGCTGATGTGAAGATATACTCCGTTTATTTTCGTTTATCAGGTTTACGCTTATTTCGGAGAACCAGCTTGCATTTCTAAAATCAGAACCTCTCAACAGTCCTGAAAAATTTATAACGGAGGGAGTTCCGACATCTACGGTATAATTTTTAATTTCTTTTATTTTCCTTAGATAATTAATCACCTTCATTGTAATTAAATTAGTTTTTTCAAATGAAGAACCCGGTTTTGCATTTATAGTTATCAAAAAAGTATTAGTATTGGCAACGGGCAGCATTTTAAATTTTACCAATTTAATAATAGGCAGAGAAATAGAGACGAAAAAAAGAATTATTATTACGCCGATAAAAATGAATCTTTTTTTCTTGCTTAAAAGTAAAGGAGTAATAATTTTAGCATATAAATTATCTTTACCGTTTTTACTTTCGGCTTTTTTCTCCTTTTTTTTAAGAAGCGCAAAACCTCTGTTTGTAGACATTAATTTCAAGTAAAACCATGGAACGATAGATAATGCTACAAATAAAGACACTATCATTGCAATAGGTACGTTAAACGGAATGGGTCTCATATAAGGTCCCATCATTCCGGTAACAAATAGCATAGGTATAAATGAAGCTATTACGGCAAGAGTTGCAAAAAAATTAGGATTTCCTATTTCGTTAACGGCATCTATAACGTAAGTAGACAATATATTTCTTTCCCGCGTGAAAACTCTTTCAATATTATCGACTACGACTATTGCATTATCTACCAATAATCCTAATGCTAATATTAAAGCAAATAATGTTATTCTATTTAGCGTTTGATGAAATATAAAAGCTATGCCCAATGTTAAAAGAAGCATCAGCGGGATAGTAAAAGCAACTACCAGAGCCTCTCTCCAGCCTAATATTAAAAGAAGCAATATTATAACGATAACAATACTCAAAATTAATTCAAACAATAAATTGTTGACGGCATTATTTGCTTTTTTTCCGTCGTTTCTTGTAATAACATAATGGACGCCCGCAGGCATCTGAGTTTTTGCAATATAATTAAATTTCCTTAATACATTATTAACCACTGTAACGGCATTTTTACCGCGTCTTTTAGCGATAGCAATAGTTACTGCCGGATATAAACCTTTTAATTTTTGTTTTTGTATAATTTTATCGTTCGGATTTATTTCTGAATAATTTTTTCCAAATCCTATTTCTGATAAAAAATTTAACGATTTATAGGAATATTTAATTTTTGCAATATTTTTTAAATAAACAGGATGACCGCTATGCACAGAAACAATAAAATTTTTAACGGAACTTACATGATGAAAATATCCTCCTGCGGTTAAAAATTCTTTTTTATTATTATTTTGTAAAAAACCTACAGGAATAGTGATATTTGTACCTTTTAGTTCTTCAGCCACCGTAAGCGGAGAAATATTATATGCAGCCATTTTATTCGGATTTAAATAAATATTAAGCTGTTTATGCCTTGCTCCGTTTAAGAATGTTACACCTGTTCCATGAATGGAGTCTAATTTATTCAATATTCTGTCGGCAATGACGGTTAATTTGCCATTTGAAAAACGTTTGCTCCATAGCGTGATATTAAGAATAGGAACATGATTTACGTCTATAGGCTTTATTAAAGGACGCATGACGCCTTTTGGCATTTCGTTAAGATTTGAAAAAACTTTGTTATATACATCTACTAAACTTTTATTTCTATCTGCATTTACATGAAATTGAACCGTTACTATAGATTCAGAGTTCATAGAAATTGAGTAAACATGTTTAACTCCGGGAATCTGCCACATCTTTCTTTCAAGCGGATCGCTAACCAAATTTTGAACTTCATTAGCGGTTGCGCCGGGAAATCGTACGATAATATTTGCTGCAGGAACTATGATCTGGGGATTATACTGTCTTGGGGTCATTAAAATCGCAATTATACCAAAAGCGATAATAAATAATATTAATAAAAGCGTTATTTTATTTTCTATAAAATATTCGGTTATCTTAGCGCTAAAATTTTTTTCCATATTAAAA
>JAKACI010000221.1 GCA_021821565.1 bacterium
TACCGTTTAAATGCTCTAAAATGCGTTGAAAAGCCTGTTGCTTGCAAAGGCTTATATTATAAGGCTTTAAAACAAGTCATTCATTATATCAAAATTATTTCCGTAAAAAATAACGGCTAATTTTTGTCTATTTTGTTTATTTGCAATTAAAACGCATTTATCTTTTTTGTTAAATTCTAAACCTTCAATATTTTTTATATTAAGAACTAAGCTCATATTTTTATCTTGAGTTAAAAATATTACATCGTGAGTTTCAAAATCAACGGAATATATCGTGAACTTTTTAATAAAATAAAAATACTCTGTAATATTAATGGCAATTAATAAAATAAGAGCAAATAGCGATATGTATAAATATATCATAATAATATTATTTTTTAATTATTTTAACAGATTTATTATTTATTTTTAAGTTGTGACAATGATCTGTATTTATCCACTGTTTCCTTAAAAGGCATATATCCAATTTCGCCAATTAATGCTTCAGGCGTGTAATCGTATTTTAACGCTTCAGATAATTCTTTTTTTAATTTTTTATAATTATCGCTGTTTTTATCCTGTTCTAATTCAGACAGATAATAATCAGCGTAATCGTTTATTAAATATCGCACCTGTCTGATATAGTAACCATATAAGGATTCTTGACAATCAAAGTCTATAACTTTTTCTTCTAAAAAATCAGCAACAGTTTCGTAGTTATCTATAACATATGGATTCTCCAAAACGTTAGGATATTCGCAGGAGATAAATTTTTTCACTATATCCGTAAGAATATCATTATATATCTTGCCATCTGGAGCGAATGTTAATATTTTCGTTTTATAAATGATATTTTGAATAGTTAAATCTTTTATAATTTCGTCCGGGTCGGCACATTGTTCTATAGGCTCATAACTCTCGTCTCTCGTCCAGCTTATTTTTTTACCGTCAGACCCTATCAAAACGCATATTCCCGATACTTTTGCAATAGCGGCGCCGTCGGAAATATAATCGGAAATGCTGTCAAATTTTATCGGCAATACTAATTTATATTTACTGTCTATTAATCCAAATTTAGTATCTTTAAAAACAAGAGCTAAACCGTATTCGTTAAATTCAGATATTTGTTCTATTATATATTCTTTATGATCTTTATTATTCTCATATTCTAAAACAATATTATTTTTTAACGGTTTAAACATATGGTTATCCTTTAAATTAATTTATAATTATTTATTTTTATACATTATATAAGTCTATATTAGCTTCGTCAATCGCTCTGTCTAAATCTTTTGAACTGTATTTAAGATAAATTAACGTATTTGAGATATTGCTATGTCCTAAAAAGTTCTTTAATAACATTATATTCATACCTGAATCTAAAAGATGAACTGCTCTTGAATGTCTTAACGCATGGAGATGCGCTCTGTCGGCGTAATCGTTTCCTAAAATATTTTTAACGCATTTTGCGAAGGCTCTGTCCGCTGCTTGCAAAGATATATGCCTTTTATTTTTAAATCTCGCAAATACATAATTCGTAGAATCAAATCCGCTAATACGGCGGGATAAAATCATAGACAACAATCTATCTGAAATTTTAATAAATTTAAACAGCTTGCGTTTCTGTTTTAGGATAGGCAGCCTTACCTTAGAATTAGCTTCGTCTATGTCGGAATATTTTAACGGCAAGACTTCAGATATTCTTGAACCTGTTTCATATATGAAAAGAAACAATAATTTATGAAACGGATTGCTGACGCCGTTCATAAGCAGGGTCGTTTCTTCTTTATAGAAAAATTTAACCGTTTCGTTTATTTTTTTTAAAGGCACTTCTTGTAAAACATCTTTTTTGCCTCTTGGAACGCTTTCGTAAATTACCGCTTCCGGATTTATCATAACAAAACCTCGCAAAAGTTTAATTTTAATTATAAGTTAAACTTATCTTATACATATTTGCGCAGAAAAGTTTATAATATGAACTATATTATAAACTTTTTGCATTTGCCGTAAAAAAAACTGCTCAAACCGAAAACGAGCAGTATAGAAAATAGGCAATTTGATAAGTAACTAAAATAGCTAAAAATATTTTTCTTGTTGTTATATTTTTTAAAATTTCTCAACAATAATTGTAAAATTATAAATATTTTTTTATCTAATTAGACTAATTAGCTATACAATATCTACCACATTTATGCCTTAATGGGTTCAAATAAGAATTTATAATGCCGACTTCCCTGTTTCTATATAGCGAAGTATAAGTAAAATTTTCATTGCGTATAAAAGTCTGTTTCGAACCTGCAATGATTTTAGCGTCTAATAAATAATATTAACCTGCATTAATTTTATCTTTCTTGTTTTATTTCAACAGAATCCGGCTTTTCTTTACAGCTTAGTTTATTTCTTATATAAGTAAATTAGTAACTTCTTTATTAAAATTAAAGTCTTTCTTAAAAAATATTTTCTTAAATCATTTTGCAGATTCAGGTATTTCGCTCAAATTCATAATCGTCTTCCTATTTTTTTTGATATTTAGAACCTTTGATGCCGTTCTCATTGAATTCAAACTTAAATTCCTCCGTCTTTTTATTGTCTATAAACTTCCGCAGATCTTCCCTGTCAAATCTAATAATCCTATCAATTCTAATACACGGTATTTCCTGCCTGCCGACCATGTCATACAGTTTAGATTTATGAAGCCTGAGAATATCCATAGCTTCTTCAAATGTTAATAGTTTAGCAGGAGTCTTCGTTTCCTTTTTAAGATTTTTAATTTCCTCAAAAAGAATGTTAATTATTTCTTTAAATTCTTCGTTGTCTGAATTGTGATTGATATGCCGCATTAGAATCCTAAATTATCTTCTTTGTCTTTATAATATAAATTATTTAATTAATAATAACTTTATATATTATTATGTCAATACGGCATATTGCATTTATCCGTTTTTGTGTATTGACAAAATTAACCATATTATGTTTATATATAATATGCCGATAATAAAGAAAGACAACGAAATAACGATAAGAGCGTACATAGACAAAGATGTTTACGATAAAGCGCTGAAATTTAAAGAAAAAGCCTTAAAAGAATACAACATAAGGCTTTCGGTAAGAGATTTAATTAAAAAAGGTCTTTCCCTTAAAGAAGACGAACTAAGCAGGCAGGAAATAC
>JAKACI010000222.1 GCA_021821565.1 bacterium
TTTATTTAATTCATTAATTATTTAATTCTTTTTAATTATTTTTATATATCAATACTTTTTTTTCGGGATTTTGTTAATGTCTGAATATATTGCCGTGGGCAGTTTCATAAAGCCTCACGGTATTAAAGGGGAAATTGTAATCAGATTTTTTAATCCCGATTTTGCTTTTAATGAACAAATAATTAAAGAAAAAAAATTAATATTATATATACTTGATACCACGGGTATTGCTTTAGAATTAAGCTATTTGCCTTTATCTATAGCCCGTATAAAAAATGGAAATAAGCAATATTTTATTAAAATAAATAATATTGACACTATTGAAGAGGCTGAAAAATTTAGAAATACTAAAATTTTTATAAAAAAAGAACAATTGCATCTTGAAAAAAATGAATATTTAATTTCAGATTTAATAGGTTTAAAATGCTTAAATGCCTTAAATAACTATATAGGGACTATTATGGAAATATATCAGGGCGATACCGACATTATAGAAATAAAATCTGAAAACGCAGTATATTTTTTACCTATGACCGATGACAATATTAAAGAAATAAATATTAAAAACAAAATTGCTATAATTCAAAATGAAGAATTATATAAAATTTAAAATAAAATTATGCAAAAAGTAATTGACATTATTTCTATAATGCCTGATTATTTTAATTCTTTTCTCTCAACGGGATTAATCGGCAGAGCTATTAAAGACAATATTATTGAAATTAATATAATTAATCCTAGAGATTTCTCAACGGACAAACATAGGAGAGTCGACGATAAAGTTTACGGAGGCGGAGCAGGTCAGCTTTTAATGCCTGAACCTATTATTAAAGCATGGGAATATTCAAACAGTTTTTATAAAAGTAATAGAATCAATAACGAAAACGAAGCGGCTAAAAATATAATTAATAATAAAATAACCGGGGATATTAACAACGTCAATAATGGCAATATTTATAAAACAAATAAGAATAATGCGGAATCGATATCTTCATCTATTATTATGTCGGCATCAGGAAAATTATTAAATTCTTCGCTTGCTAAAGATATTGCAAAAAACGATCATTTAATAATTATTTGCGGAAGATATGAAGGTATAGACGCTCGCGTTGCCGAGCTTACGCATAGCATAGAAGTTTCAATAGGAGATTATATTCTTTCAGGAGGAGAAATTGCTTCTATTGTTTTAATAGAAACAATTTGCAGATATTATCCAAATTTTCTCGGCAATACCGAATCGTTGACTGAAGAAAGCTATTCCGATGATTTATGCGACGATAGAGGAAAATGTTTATTGGAATATTCACAATATACTAAACCTCAAAGCTTTAGGGGTTTAGAGGTTCCTGAAATTTTACTAAACGGCAATCACAAACTTATAAAAGAATGGAGATTAGAAAACTCAATATCTAAAACTATTAGGAATAGACCTGAATTGCTGTCAAATTAAAATTCATTTAAATAATTAATGAATTAAATAAATAAATGAATTAAATAAATTATTTTAATAACTTAGATAACTTTGGATAAAAGAACAATTTAAATAATATGCTATTTTTATAATGCATATTATATATATTAAATTATCAAATTGAATTGATTAAATAAAAAAATAATTTAAGCAATATGGTAAAATGTCTTTTTATAAAATAAATTATTATATTATAATTTTAAACAAATAAATATATAAACATATCATAATAAGGAGCGAAACAATTATCATGAATATCGTAGAAAAAATTGAACATGAAGCCTTAAAAACAGATATTCCGGAATTTAAGGCAGGAGATACTCTTAGAGTGCATCAGAAAATTAAAGAAGGCGATAAACAAAGAATACAGATATTTGAAGGCGTAGTTATTGCTAAAAGAGGTTCGGGAATAAGATTTTCATTTACGGTTAGAAAAAATTCATACGGCGTAGGCGTTGAAAAAACTTTTCTCGCCCATTCGCCATTAATTGAAAAAATTGAATTTGTTTATAGCGGTAAAGTCAGAAGAGAAGAGGAAAAAATTAAAGAACTTATACCTATAGTTCATATCGGACCTGCTCACGTTAAAGTGAAAGAAGTAAAACTTTATGGACAAGATAGTCTTTCAAATTTTAAAGATTTCCGAGTAATTAAATAAATTAAAGCAAAATTAGTTATTTTATTAAAATTAAACAATATATAAAATATGAAGCCTTTTTTATATATTGTTTATGATATATTATTTATGGATGAACATAATCATATTCGGCATGAAAAAAATTTAAAATTAGCCTTTATTTTAACATTATGCGTGCTTGCAACGGAATTTTTCGGCGCCATAATATCAAAAAGCATGGCGCTTTATGCCGATTCCGGTCATATTTTTGTGGACGCGTCTTCTTTATTGCTTGCATGGATTGCTCAATCTCAGATAAAAAAAGAACCTACCGCTAAAAATACTTACGGTTTTCATAGGCTTGGCATACTTACCGCCTTGTTGAATGCGGCTTTATTATTAATCATTTCTATTGTTTTAATGTACGAAAGCTACTTAAGGTTAATTCATCCTGAAATAGTAAATTCTAAACTTATGATTTTGTTTGCGTCAATAAGTTTTATTATTAATATAATAATAGGGTTTAAAATTTATAAAGATACTCATCAAAATTTAAACATAAAAAGCTCCTTTTTTCATATAATAGGAGATAGCATTATTTCTTTTTCAATAATAATAGCAGGTATTTTAACATATTTAACGAGGCTATATTATTTTGACACAACTATAGGTTTATTTGTAGCGCCTATCATTGCCATTGGGGCTTTTTCAGTAATAAATGAGACTATAAATATATTGCTGGAAGCCGTCCCTAAAGAAATAGACTACATAAAAGTTCAGGAAGAAATCCTTAAAGTAGAATGTGTAAAAAATGTTCACGATCTTCATATATGGAGTCTTTCAAAGTCTTTTATACTTCTTAGCTCGCATGTGTTGATAGATGATAAAATTAAAGATTCCGCCGACTTATGTTGTATAATAAATAATATTCAATATATGCTGTCAAAGAAGTTTAAAATAAATCATACCGTAATACAGCCTGAACTAACAATGTGTAAAAAAAACAACGGTTATTGCGTTGCTCATCAAATTTAGCGCAAATTATATCATTAAATGCA
>JAKACI010000223.1 GCA_021821565.1 bacterium
ATTGATATTTATATTAATAATTTTAAAATTGTAGAAAATTCAAAGTCTTTTGGATTTATAGGCATTGAGAATGAAAAAAAAATTATGTCTCCAAAAGAAATAAATATTAAGATTGATTTAAAATGCGGACCTGCGCTTTTTAAAGTTTTAACGTGTGATTTTACAAAAGAATATATTAATATCAATGCATCTTACAGAACTTAATAAAAAAATGTATGAAAATTCCCGTATTATACTATCATAAAATAGATTATCCCAAAAATACCGCAATTTTAAAAGGATTATATGTTAAACCGGAACAGTTTAAATTTCAGATGAAAGTTTTGAAAATTTTAGGGTACGGCACTATTTCCCCATATGAACTGCTTCAATTTATTAGAGGTCACAAGCTGCCTTTTAAAAAACCAGTTTTAATAACATTTGACGACGGCTATAAAAATAATTATACTTATGCTTATCCTATTTTAAAAAGTTTGGGTTTCACCGCCACTATATTTATAAGTGCGGGATATATAGGTAAAACAAATGCTGTTATGGAACAAAGCGGAAAAGAAAAACAGCCTGAAAATTTTTTGGATAAAAAAGATATTATTGAAATGTCAGATAATGGAATCACAATAGCTTCTCACGGTATCAATCATTATTTTCTTGATAGTTTAGACGATGACGGGATTCTTGCGGGGGAGCTTTTAGCTTCTAAAGCAATCCTTGAAGATTTAACGGGAAAAAAAATTGAATTTTTTTCGTATCCTTATGGAGCTTATAATGCAAAAGTTATGAGAGAAGTAAAAAACGCCGGATACAGAGGAGCATTTACTACAAACAAAGGCAAAACTGCGGCAGGAGATAATTCATACGAATTAAAAAGAATATCTATAAATGGATATAATAAAATTTTTAATTTTTTATATAAAACTCAAAATTGCCTATAAAAATATTTAAAATAGCTTTATATTTATATTAGCTTTAAAGCCGTCGGCATTTAGACGGCTCATCCAGAATAAAATTTTCTATCGGCAATTTTGGGGAAAATAATTTTCTTGCAATAATTCAATAAAAATGATAAAAAAGTATGTTTAGGTAAGAAAAATTCAAATAAACCGTATCCGTTTATTATTTGTGCTTGATTTAATTTTATTAATTAATTAGATTATTTTATTTAATAGATTAAGATTAATTAAATTAAATAGATTAATTTTAATAAATTAATGAAAATTTAATAAATAAATATAAACGGAGAGAACAAAGCACAAAGGAGAAAAACATGCCATTTACAGTTACAATTAAACAGTTGTTAGAGTCTGGAGTTCATTTCGGTCACCAGACAAAAAGATGGAACCCCAAAATGAAGCCGTATATTTATGGCGCAAGGAACGGGATTTATATTATAGACCTTCAAAATTCTCTTCTTTATTTAAAATCTGCATACGAAAAAATAATTGAGATTACTAAAAGCGGAGGTACGATCCTTTTTGTCGGAACAAAGAAGCAGGGTGTTTCAATAATAACCGAAGAAGCCTCCAGATGCGGTATGCCTTATGTTACGGAAAGATGGCTCGGCGGTATGCTGACTAATTTTTCAACAATTAAATATTCTATCGTAAGATTAAATGAACTTGAAGCTTTAAAAGATTCCGAAGAATTTTCAAAATTTACAAAAAAAGAAATGGGAAGAATGAACAGAGATATAGAAAAACTTCAAAAAGTTCTCAGCGGTATAAGATATATGAATAAGATACCCGATGGACTGTTTGTGGTAGATACGAACCGCGAAGAAATAGCGGTTAAAGAAGCAAATAGATTAAATATTCCGATAATCGGCATGGTTGATACTAATGCTGATCCAACTCCCGTTGATTATATTATTCCTGGAAACGACGATGCTATAAGGTCCATAAAACTAATAGTAAGTATTATAGCTGATGCCGTCATAGAAGGAAAATCAATGCATGAGGCAAAGCTTAATAAAACAAAAAATTCCGAAACGCCTATCGCCGATATTAATGAACAAACTTTTATGCAGGATAATGAAAATGAACAGGCAAATAATAATATGGAAAATAATGATGCAGCGGCAGTGCAGGAAGAGTTTGTCAAAGCAGATATATCAGAAGAACTTAACGTTATAGCCTAATTTAAATTATATTTTATAAGTTTGATTTTTAAATTTTTCAAAACAAATATCAAAAAAATATCTGAAATAAAATTTCCTATCGGCAATTTTGAGAATTATTTTGAGAATTATTTTGAGAATTATAGATACGAATTTATTTTGTTTTAATATAAAAATTTAAAATTATCTTTCAAAACGGAGGAAAATATAATTGGAAAAGTCGCCCAATGTTGATGCAGGACTTGTAAAAAATTTACGTTCCATAACGGGGGCAGGTTTTTTGGATTGCAAAAATGCTCTTGCGGAATCAAGCGGAGATATTGATAAAGCCATTGATGTGTTGAGAAAGAAAGGGCTTGCAAGGGCTCAGAAAAAAGCTTCTCGTGAAGTTAAAGAAGGGTTGGTATTTTCTTATATACATGCAGGCGGACGTATAGGCGTGCTTATAGAAATAAACTGTGAAACTGATTTTGTAGCAAGAACAGACGAGTTTCACGAGCTTGCAAAAAATATTTCAATGCATATTGCAGCAGCGAATCCGCTATATTTAAAAAGAGAAAATATTTCTCCTGAAGTTATTGCAAAAGAACGTGAGATTTATAAAGAACAATTGATTCCAATGGATAAACCGCAAGCCGTAAAAGAAAAAATAGTAGACGGAAAATTAGATAAATATTTTCAGGAAGTGTGTTTATATGAACAGCCGTTCATAAAAGATCCTTCCAAAAATATATCTTCTTTAATAGATGAAAATGTTGCAAAACTTGGAGAAAATATTATAGTTAAAAGATATGCAAGATTTCAATTGGGTGAATAAATAAATGGACAACCGGCTTCCGTATAATCGAATTTTGCTTAAAGTCAGCGGAGAAGCGCTTGCAGGAGATGATGGCTGCGGTATTGACCCAAAGGTAATTTTTTTTGTTTCGCAAGAAATAAAGTCTATTGCCGAAATTGGCATAGAAATTGCTGTAGTTATAGGCGGGGGAAATATATTCAGAGGATTTAGTTCA
>JAKACI010000224.1 GCA_021821565.1 bacterium
TTAAGTAAAAAATCAAGCGGAATACGTATGTATTTAGGCGCATCTTCCTTCATACTCAATAATATAATTTAAAAAAAATTTAATGTCAATGAAATAATCTCTTGACAACATAAAAAAGTTGATGTAAAGTGTAAATATAAAGTCAAGTTAATATTAACTTTACATTAACTATATGAAAACATTAGAACAAAAACAGCATAAACAAATTAGTGGATTAATGAATACGCATGAAGCAGCTAATTATCTTGGCGTGTGCTACAGGACATTACAGAGGCTTATTTACGATAGAAAAATTGCATTTGTTAAAATTGATAGTAATTATAGATTCAAGATAACAGATTTAGACTATTTTATTGAACAAAATAGAATTAGCTCAGTAAAAAATAAATTAAAGGAAATTAATAGGAATTTTATATAAATTTTTCTGCAGAAACTCCGATCGCTCATTTTATTTATAATTAAATTATAAATAAAATTTCGCAAGCGATAAATTTAAAAAACAAATTTTCAATATTGATGATTCCATGCTATGCAGGTAGAAAAAAAGTCATCCGGATATGAACGTTAAGAAAATAAAAACATACCACTTACGTTTCTTAGTTATGTAAATTAGATATCCGAATCCGATACTAATTTTATTGATGCATAACCAAAATCGTCCAAAGCAGTTTTTATTTAAACTTTAACTTGGGTAAATTGGAAAAGACGGGCATTTATAAAATTATGATTAACTTGAAAGAAAAACATAATACTAAACAATTGTCATCAAGCGCAATAAACAGCCATATATCGTCGCTTAACAATATTTTAAAATATGTGGAAAAACAGGAATTACATATAAAGGCAAGTGATTACAACCTGAGCCGAAAATTTAACGATAGTGAAAATAAGGAAAACACAAGAGAATCAGCTCAAAAATTCAAGGAATGGTTAAATAAGAAATATACCGAAACAGGCAGAATAGGATATAAAGCTTTACAGCATGCGGTAAACATCCAGAGCGTTAATCTAAGGCTGAGGGAGAGTCTGGCGGTAAAATTATTGAATAAGGATTTAAGCAACAATATATTGCAAATTACTGATAAGAAAGGAGCAGGAAAATGGGACGGAAGCAAGAATACAAGGCCGAGAGAAATTAAACTTTCCGAAGAGCAGAAAATGGTATTATTGGAAGCCCGGGATTTTCTTAAACAGAATAGATTAACAAATTTAAACACCCATAAAACGCTAAAGGCGGGCAAAACTTGGGCGCAGAATATCCTGAAAAAATATCGCAAAGAAACAAATAATCCGTATTTTCATTATCACGGCGAAAGGCATTGGCAGGCGCATCAGGCATATAAAGAGAGCTGGCAGGCAAGTGGATATAACAATATAGAGTGTAGAGCAAGATTGGAAATCTCAGACAAAAAAGAGTGGATGGCGCAGATGATACAGCAGACAGGACTATCGAGAGCCGAATTTATAAAAATCGAAAGGGAAATCAGATATTCGATTAGTCAGAGTTTAGGACACGAGCGAATTTCAATAACAAACAGGTATTTGGGATGAGTTCGTATTTTATTCTCTTTACCCCGGAGGTATATTTAATGAGAGCTATTTTAAAAACAGAGGCTACAAAGGAATTTATAGAAAATCAAATAAAATATATTCTTCCAACTGGATTATATATCAAGGTTCTTAAACGCAACCCCGGACATATAACATTGTGCGAAATGGACATAATGCCGGACGAAAAAGCAATAGCGGAAATATCTAAATATTGTAAAGAAAAAATTGAATTTAAGCTAAGGAAAATTGACGATTGGGAAGAATATAAAAAGTTTGAAACTAAAGAAATAGCAAGGGAAAATCGGAGATTAAAGAGAAAAGCAAAACGAAAAAGAAAAAGACTTTTAAAAACAATATATCGGGGCTTTGCCCCGAACCCCGCTTCTTTTTGATGTCAAAAAGAAGCAAAAACCAGTTGGGTATGTAGGAACCTTCATAAACCGGGGGCGGTGAGGCTCGCTCGTTGGCGAGCAGGTGGGTAATAACGATAATAGATATAGAACAACTAAAAACAATAGAGGCTGAAACATTGCTAAATGTCTTAAATTTGCCGCATAAACATATCGGCAATAAGATTATTACAAAAATTTAATAAAATCTTCATAAAACTATAACAATTTTTTGTTTATAATTTGTTTATAATATTATAATAAATAATTAGATGTTATCTATATCTCCGCAAAATATAGTTTTGCGCGAAGGGTAGCATTATATATTGATCATTCATAAGAGCCGGTGCTTACCCTGATGTAGATTGTTTTTAAAATTGCCGATAGAAAATTTTATTATTGTTTTAAAATTGTTGTCAACTTTTAATTGTTGTCAACTTTTAATTTGACTTTATTTAAAACATATAGTATTTAAAATGTATGGTTAATTCTAAATATAATAAACTTTAAAATGTTATTATTTATTATAAATATTATTATTTATTATAAATATTATTACTTATTGTTAAAACAAACTTAACCTTAATCTTTAAAGAGGATTTAACGATGAAGAACATAAGAAAAAGATTATCTTTACTTTCCATTCTTCTTGTTTCGTTTTTTTTGCTCGGGGCGGTAAATTCGGTAAGCGCTATATCTACGCATACTTATACTTATGACGTGGGCAGCTCTCCATGTGGCATAGCCATAGACGCTTCCGGCAACGTCTGGGTTGCCAATTATGGCGTTAACGGCGTAGCTGGCACTGATCCGGGAGACGGCAACGTAACTGAATTAGTCGGAGCAGCCAAGGGTCCCCCAGTTCTGGCCGTATTCCGGTCCGCAGTTCCCTGGTGGAGGAAATTATTAAATGCTTAAGGTTACTATTTAAGAATATAAAAGGACAGTGTTTATGTCGCCTTGACTGCATCTCCTGTTAATTATATTACATAATGCATTTATGCGGGAAATACGGATAAAAACCAGTTACGGATAGTATTATTAGCATTAAGATAATAAATATATTATTAAGATAATTAATATATTCTATTAAAAAGATAAACGCTTTGCAGTTCATAAAATTACAGTTAATTATGCGCCTTAAGCGCAATTAAAATAGGAGAAAAGCCATG
>JAKACI010000006.1 GCA_021821565.1 bacterium
AATCTATTTTTGTCGGTGTTATGTTATTTGGCTGGAACAGACTATCTCCGAAAGCGCACTGGGTTTCTACTATACTTACTGCATTCGGTTCAGCTCTTTCAGGCGTTTGGATTATAGTAGCAAATTCATGGATGCAGACGCCTGCAGGGTATAAAATAGTGAACGGAAAACCTATAATGACAAACTTTTTGCACGTTGTTTTTAATCCGTATTTTCCTGCGGAATTTACTCATACTATTATGGGGGCGTGGGAATACGGCGCATTTTTTATGGCTGGAGTAGCATCATGGTTTTTAATTAAAAACAATAAAGATATGGTTATGAGAAAAGCATTAAAAGTTGCAATAATTGCCGGAATATTTATTTCCGTCGTGCAGATTATTTTAGGAGACGTGAGCGCTAAAGAAGTTGTTAAATATCAGCCGACAAAGCTTGCTATGATGGAGGCGCAGTGGCATACGCAGAAAGATGCTCCCGAAGTATTATTTACGATACCGAATGAAGCGCAGCAAAAAAATTATTTTTCTATAAAAGTTCCGTACCTTTTAAGTATGTTGGCAACAGGAAACCCTTATGGAAAGGTTATGGGGCTTGACAGTTCAATAAAATACATTGCCCATAAGGATCATATAACAAATTTAAAACCTTCTATGTTTCCGGTAGATGCGGTTTATACCACATTTCATATTATGATGTATATAGGTTTTTATCTTGCTGGAATTATGCTGATTGCTCTAATATTGTACCGGAAAGATAAATTATATGATAATAAGTTTTTTTTAAAAGTATTATGGTATTCTACGTTTTTACCTCTCCTGGCATTGGAAATGGGGTGGTGCACTACGGAGATTGGCAGACAGCCGTTTACGGTTTACGGACTATTAGAAACCCAAAATTCTGTTTCTCCAAACGTGTCGGCGACTGATTTAGTGATATCATTGGCTATGTTTATAACAATTTATATAATTTTATTATCTTTTGCTTTATTTTTGTTTAAAAAAGAACTTAAAGAAAGATTAAAAGACAAAGATGAACTTAATGTTAAACCGAAGGAGGCATAATTATGAGTTTTCAATTTTTACAAATGCTATGGTTTATATTAATTGCGGTTATAATTTTAGGTTGGTCAGTTATGGACGGGTTTGATTACGGCGTAGGCGGACTGCTGGCATTTATAGCCAAAGATGATAGAGAGAAGAAAATTACAATAAATTCCATAGGTCCTGTATGGGATGGAAATCAAGTGTGGCTCATTTTAGGAGGAGGTGCTATATTTGCGGCTTTTCCGCAGGTTTATGCCTCGGTATTCAGCGGTTTTTATCTTGCAATGATGCTCGTTGTCTGGCTGATAATATTTAGAGCGGTTTCTTTTGAATTTAGAAGCAGAGTTGAAAATGAAAGCTGGAAAAAGCGCTGGGACATTGTTATAACCGTAACAGGACTTGGCATAGGGTTTTTGCTCGGAGTAGCCTTAGCTAACGTATTAAGAGGTGTTCCTTTAAACAAAAACCATATAGATTTTGAGTCGTTATTTAGTTTGCTTAATATTTTTGCAATAGTCGGCGGGCTTATATCTCTATCTATGTTTTTAATGCACGGTTCAACTTATCTTGTTATGAAAACTGAAGGGGAACTTCAGCAGAGGGCAAGGAATTACGGAACAAAATTTGCCTATGCATTTATAATATTTACAATTATTTTTCTGTTGATTTCTCCAATATTTGCGCATAGATTGCTTAATAATAGTCTCGGTGTTGCAGGAGATATTACACCGATAATAATGATAATAGGAGCAATAGGGGTTATATTAGCTATGAAATCAAACAGCGACATAAAACCTTTTATGATGTCTGTTTTAAGTATAGTCGGTACGGTGGCAAGTGTTGCGGTGGGCCTATTTCCAGATATAGTTCCTTCAACTATAAACCCAAAATATAGTTTAACCTTGTTTAATTCATCGTCAAACGAACTTACGTTAATAGTAATGCTTATAGCTACGTTAATCGGTTTGCCTTTGGTTGTAATATATGCAGCTTATGCCTATAAAAAGTTCGGATTGAAAGTAAAGTTAGATGAAGACAGTTATTAATATTATAATTATTTATATATAATAGAACATATTAATATTAATAATTTTTATATTAAATTATATTATCAAATAAAATTACAAAATATAGAAATATAAAAAAAATATAAAAAAACTATGTATTTATAACTATGTAATAAATACATAGTTTTTAATTTAAAGGTTTTTAAAGTTTTATGTTTTACGCACTGCTAATTATACTAAAATTTGCTATTTTTTTATTAAGCGGGCAAAAGGTCATTGCTGTTTCTCTGTAAACTAATAAATAAATTAAATTTTAACAGTAAATAAAATTAATAAAAAAAATTAAAAACTAACCGAGAAATTTAACATTGCTATTATATATATTTAATTATTTGAATGTTAAATAATATCAAAATATGAATTTATTATTAGAATTGTTATTGACCTTCGTCTTCAAAATCGTCAGGGTCTTCGTTCCTGCTTTTTTTTGCCTGTCTTGTCTTAGTTTTTTCGACCCTGTTGTCTATTCTCTTAATGACTCCGTTAAATAATCCTTCAACGGCATAAATTACCTCTTTATTGGCATTGCCCACATGTTCAACGACATCTGCAGGAATTCTGTCATAAAATGCATTAACTATTCTATGCCTAAAGTCGGATCTTTTTTCCCTGAATGATTTTTCATCTTTTAATAACATAATTAAACACCTCCAAATTAATTATTCAAATTAATTATTGCAAATAAATTAAAATGTAATCACTTGCTTATAGATATAATTTATATTAAACAATAACGCATATAATATATATGATAATGATATATAAATCAAAATATTAATTAGATAAATTGCAAAGCAAATAAAATTTTCATTAAATAACTATTTAAATTTTAAATTTAAATTAAATAACTGCTAAATAAATTAATCTAAAATAAATTTAACCGGAATATTTTCTTAACTTAACTTAACTTAATAAATAGATATCAAGTCAAGTGATGCATTCCTTATTTATTATTATATACTAAATTATAAAAAAAAACAATCTATTGCCATAATTTTAATTCTTCCATAGAAATTTATTTTCTGGATGACCGCTTCGCTCCGGGTTTGAAACCTCTTGAAGTTTATTTCGGAACTTTCCCGCCTACGCGGGAATGACTTGGGGAGGATTTATAGTCTCACTCGCTATATACAATCATTCCAAAGAAAATCAGGAATCAGGTATTGCTTATCATTAAAATATCAATGATAGTTTCTATGGAAGAATTAAAGTGTTAAAAATTCCTTGCAAAGTCTAGTCATTTTTGTTATCTTCAATTTTCTTTTTAATTTCGTATCCAAGTTTGGCCGATATAGTTTTGCCTGCTTCAATGGTCATCGGAATAATTACATTATCTAACAGTTCTTTAGTTGTTCTTATCAGAGGCGCTGAAACAGATATTCCTCCTATTATATGATCCGTATAATCTCTTAAGGGAACGCCGATGCAAATAATGCCGTTGTCTAATTCTTCGTTGTCTATGGCATAGCCTTGTTTTTTAACCATTTCAAGTTCTTCATATAATTTATTTTTATCTATTATAGTGTTTTTGGTATAAGGCTTTAGTTCCGAAGGCAATAATTTTTCGATAGCATCTTTAGATTCAAATGCTGCCTGACATTTACCTATGGCTGTTGCATATATAGGGAGCATATTGCCTACCCTGGAAGCAACTTTTAACACTTGATCGGCCTCAATTATATCTAAATATATAACATTTTTTTCTCTTATTACTCCCACGTACGCGGATTCTTTTACTTTATTGACGAGCTCTTTTAACACGGGTTCCGCGATGCTTAAGAGTCTTAGATGATGAATAAAAGATTGTCCCAATTCAAGACTTTTTAAACCAAGCCTATAGTTTTCGGTAAAAGAATCTTGTTCTATATATCCTGTGTATTCTAAAGTTGCAAGAAGCCTGAATATTTTGTTTTTGTGGAGTTTTAGTATTTTGCTCAACTCGCTGACTCCTAACTCTGACCTATCGCCTTTAAAGGCTTCAAGGAGTTCAAATGCGTTTAAAACTGTTTTGATAATATAGTTGGTCTTGTCTTTTTTCCCCCTATGGATTGTTTCTTTAAGTTTATTAGTATCTTTTGTAGATGTAATCATTTTATTTTATCCTCTTGTGATTTATAAATTAAATTAATTAAGTAATTTATGAAAAGCTAAAATATAAAAATATAATATTATACAAATATAATTTATACTTATATACAAATATAAGACTATATAAGTATGAGGCAAAATTTTTAAAAATAATACTTGTTATATCTTATTACAAAAAATAAAATTATCAATGCTATTATAATATAATTTAAATTAAAATTTAACTAAAAATATAAAAGAGTTATAATTTAAATGTAAAATAAGTTTAATAATATTATATAATATTATTAAAATAAGAGTTTAGAACTGCCGATGAAAATTTATATAAAACAAAAGAAAAAGGAAGAAGTATGGTTGTTATTTAATATACTATAAATAATTTTATATCTATATTTATATTTATTTTTTGAGTTTTTTATCTGTGCTTTATTATTTATTAATAAATAATAAAGTGTTTTATTAAACATAAAATATTGAATTTTATGTTTTTTTATAAATAATTATTGAATTTTTTAAATAATAAATAAATAATGGAAAATAATTTTAAAGAAATAAGTTTATTTAAAAAAGAACCCGACTATACTCAATGTTTAATATGCGCTCATAGATGCAAAATCAAAGAAAATAGACTTGGGGTATGCAAAACCATAACAAATAAAGAAGGAAAACTATATACTATAAATTATGGAATAATTGTTGCAGAAAGTTTAGATCCTATAGAAAAAAAACCACTTTTCCATTTTTTGCCGGGAAGTTTTTCTTATTCTATTGCTTCGCCCGGATGCAACTTTAGATGTCTTGGATGCCAAAATGCAGATATTTCGCAGACATACAGAGACGAAAATTATGAAGAATTTTTGAGCTATTTTAATAACATAAAAAGAGCTATGCCTGAAGAAATTGTCAAAAAAGCTTTAAAATCAGGCGCTTCTTCTATTTCTTACACATATACGGATCCTGCAGTATTTTTTGACTACAGTTTGGAAACCATGCGTTTTGCACATAAATCAGGATTAAAAAATATTTTTGTAACAAACGGATATTACACCCATGAATCTATGGAAGCTGTAAAAGATTTGTTAGACGCCGCTAATATTGATATTAAATTTTTCAAAGATGAAAATTATAGAAGAGTATGCGGAGGCACGTTAAAACCTGTCTTGGAATCTATAAAAGAATTTTATTCGCTGGGAGTTCATATAGAATTAACGACATTATTAATTGACGATTATAATAATAATGATGAAGAGATTAAATCAATAGCCGATTTTATTTATTCCGTTAACTCTGATATTCCGTGGCATATCTCTAGGTTTTTCCCATTATATAAAATGAAAGACGGACATATAACAAATGAAAAAAGTTTGGCTAATGCCTATAATATCGGCAAAA
The DNA here is from genome assembly GCA_021821565.1 of bacterium. Next base: position 5,591 of record JAKACI010000006.1, read on the forward strand.
AAGCAGGATTAAATTATATCTATATAGGAAATTTGATTTCTGAAAAATTTGAAAATACATATTGTCCGTCATGTAAAAAACTGTTGATTGAAAGACGCGGTTATAATATAATTGAAAACAATATTATTGAAGGCAAATGTAAATTTTGCGGTTTTAAAATTTTTGGAGTATTTTAATTAAAATTACCCAAAATTGCCGATAGAAACAGTTAAAATGGCTTTAAAGTTATATGAACACCGGATTCCTGCTTTCGCAGGAATGACACCAGTTGGATGAAAACTTAAAAACCTGCAAAGTCATTCCCGCGTGAGTGGTAATCCAGAAAAATAATTTTCTATCGGCAATTTTGGGAATTATATAATTGTTGAAAATTGTATATTATCAAAAGAATTAACTATAGCTAAAAAATTAATTTATTTAATTTATTTAATTTATTTAATTTATTTAATTTATTTAATTTATTTAATTACTATAGTACCGTTATTAAATGTATTGTCGATATAGAGATGATAGAGAATAGATATTGTAAATTTCCTAAAATTAATTATCCATCTATCTATGTAATACTATATAATACAATGTAATAATCTATTAATTAATTAAATGTTGTTATCTTAATGTTATTTTATCTTAATTAGATATTATAAATGTAAAAAAAATGGAAAATAAGAATAGTAAGATAATGGAAAATAAAAATAATAAGATATGGAAAATAGATACTTTGTCGTTTTCGGGATTGTTAAAATGGGAACAGATTGATTTGCTGGCTGAAAAGGTAAAAAATTCTAATAAAAAATGGTATTATAACTATACGCAGATTGACAACCCGACAACAGAAATAACCGCCGAAGAAGCCGGCAATTTTTTAAAAGAACGCTCTGCCGAAATTAAAGAGCTGGATAAAATTTGCGGATGGTTTTATGTTTATACCATGGATAATCCTGAAATAATTAAAATATACCATCCGAAAATGTCGGGAGGCAGCAGCTGTTCTATTATAACTCCTCCGCCATGGATTATTGTTTCTATTGAAAAACCTGAAGAAATTGCCAATTTTGAAAGCTATAAACCTGTTGTAAAAAAAAGCAAAAAAGGAATTTTTAGATATTTTAGTTAATTAAATTATCAAATAGTTGCCGTAAAGCCGCTTGTTTATAGCAATGAAGATGTAAGACGGCAGTTTATCAGTTAAATTATATCAGTTAAATTAATGGTTGTGCACTGTTGTCGTATGTTATATAATTACACAATCTAACTGTTAATATAAATTAATATAAATACAATTGGGGGATCGTCTAGCGGCAGGACATGGGACTCTGACTCCCATTACGGAGGTTCGAATCCTTCTCCCCCAGCCACTTAAAAACCGCAGTAAATAAGCACTTCCAGACCTTGACAATAAATTTTAAATAGTGTATATTTTATATACATTGTATAGAATTTATTAAATTTTTGTCTCAAATTTGTCCCAAAATTGTCCCAAAAATTAAAGGTGTAAAATGTCCGACAATATAAGATTGCGCGGTAAATATTACTACTACGACATGATGATTGACGGCGTCCGTTATAAAGGAACTACCAAGACCGCCGACAAAAAACTCGCAGAACATATAGCCGATACTATAAAAGTAGATATACTCCGCAAAAAACATAGCTTGCCGTCAAATATATCTTACAATTTTATGGATAGTTATAATTTATATATTGAAAATAAAGGGTTAAAAATAAGAGAAAGAACAGCCGGTAAACATTTCTTGCCTATATTTGAAAATAAGCTTATTCAGCACATTAATACAGATTATATCGAAAACTACCAACTTAAAAGACGTCTTGAAATAATTAATTTGCCGAAAAATGCAGACAAAAGAGAAGCGGAAATAAACTTTAGATCGGTAAATTATGAAATCTCTATGCTAAAGCATTTTTTTAACTTTTGTATTAAAAAAGGCTATCTCGATAAGAATCCTTGCGCAGGCATTAAAAAGTTAAACGAACTTTCCCGTCTTAAAACCCTATCCGACGAAGATATAAATAAGCTTATCAACGGAGCCACTAATAAATTAACTAAAGATTTAATAACATTTTTAATTTACACCGGCTGTAGAAAAGGCGAGGCGTTAAACTTAAAATGGGACGACGTGGATTTGCAGAATAACGTAATAGCGATTAAAGCCACGAAAACTAAATACGACCGATACATACCTATTTCAAAGCTATTAAAAGCCATTTTAGGCGGCATAGAAAAGAAAGCCGACTGTTTTGTCTTTAACAAAAACGGAGCTAAAATCGGCGATTTTAAACATTCATTCAAGACAGCCTGCCGCAACGCCGGATTAAAGGATTTAAGGATACACGATTTAAGGCACGTCTTCGCAAGCAAAATGGTAATGGGCGGAACGTCGCTTTATATTACGGGGGAGCTGTTAGGACACAGAACGACGCAGATGACGAAGCGGTATAGCCATTTAGTGCCGGAGACGCTGAAGAAAGCCGTTGACGACGTGTGGGGGAAGAAATAAATCTTGGCTATCCAAATTTGGAACTAAATTCCATTTTCTTTTTTTACGGGCGGATTTATAACTTTGATTTTTGTATTTTTATAATGTAAACTATATTCAGTATCTTGATAAAAGGTGGATTATGAGCACTAAAGAATTACTTTTAAATGAAATAGAGCATTTTCCGGAGCCTTTTCTTGACGAGGTTTTAGATTTTATGAATTTTTTGAAAACAAAATCAGTTCAGGAAAGACTTGAAGCTACCGTTTTAAGCGAGTCCTCTCTTAAAAAAGACTGGCTGAAGCCGGAGGAAGACAAAGCATGGCAGAATTTGTAAAAGGCGATATTGTCGTGGTTCCTTTTCCTTTTTCCGATTTGAGCCAGGCTAAAAGACGCCCCGCCTTAGTAATTTCAAAATTAGAGGGCGACGATTTAATCCTTTGCCAAATAACCAGCCAGACTGTTAAAGACGGCTATGCCGTTCCAGTTAATCAGAGCGATTTTGAATCGGGAGATTTAAAACAATCGAGCAATATAAGACCTAACCGGATATTTACGGCCGACAGCCATATTATTCTTTATAAAATCGGCAATCTTACTAAAAATAAGGTTAATCAAATTATTGAAAGCATAGTTGAAATCATACGAAGATGAATTTTCTATAAAAAGCAGAGTAATATTTTTCACCGAAAACGGCGTGGCTATGCTTTCAAGTGTTCTTAATAGCGAAAGGGCGATACAGAGGTCAATATACAAATAATAAGAATGTTTACAAAAATCAGAGAAATGCTTGCCTCGCATAAAGACCTGAAACAAAAAATAGAAGAAATGGAAAAGAAATACGATCCTCAATTTAAAATTCTTTTTAATGCTATAAAAGAATTAATGACCCCTCTGGCAAAACCAGCAAGAAATATAGGGTTTAAGATAGAAAAAGAAAAATAAATAGCTGTTATAGGGGCAGATAGAGCTCTTTTTTTGTAAAGCTCTTTATAAAAATGGGACGACGTGGATTTGCAGAATGGCGTTATCGCTATAAAAGGCACCAAGACAAAATATGACCGGCATATACCGATAAGCAAGCCCTTAAAAGAGCTTTTAAGCGGCATAGAAAAGAAAGACGGCTGCGAAAGAAGAGAAGTATGTATTTAACGATAACGGAAAGAAACTCACTGATTTTAAGCGTTCCTTCCATACCGCCTGCAGAAATGCCGAGATTAAAGATATGCACATCCACGATTTAAGGCACGTCTTCGCAAGTAAAATGGTTATGAACGGAACGAGCTTATTTATTACCGGCGAACTATTAGGACACCGGACGACGCAAATGACGAAACGATATAGCCATTTAGTGCCGGAGACCCTAAAGAAAGCCGTTGACGACGTGTGGGCGAAGAAGGATAATTGAATGTTTACTGCTTTACATCGAATCTTGACGATGATTTTTAACAGAATTATATCAACGTTTTCCGACAAAATACATAATAATCGTCAATATTATGCTTATAACAATGCTTAATCCCAGCGGGAAATAAAAAGTAAAATTACCTTTTTTGATAACAATATCGCCCGGAAACTTGCCGAAATGTAGTTTATGTGAAAAAATAAACAACAGTCCGAAAACAATCAATGCTATTCCTATTATTACAAGAATCTTTCCGAGTCCCTGCATATTATTCAATGTCTTTTTTATGATTTAAATATTGCCGTCGCTAAAAATAACACCGGCACGAACGCCATATGAAACTGTTTTACTCTGCTTTTATCAAATATCCCGTCTAATCTTGCGCTGAAATAAGTTATAATTTTACCTAATATTATAGCGCAAATCGAAATAATTACGATATTTTCTATCCCGACAAACGAACCTATCGCTCCTGCGGTTAATATATCGCCAAAAGCATACGAACCAAGCCTCGTTATATCGATTAGGATAAATATACCCAAGCCTGTGCCTAACGCCTCTAAAACGGCTAATAACTGCGTATTTGATATATAAGCGAATAGAAAGCCTGTTAATATAAGAAATATCGGAATAACCGCCGATATTCTTTCAAAAAGCATATCCGTAAAGGACATTAAAATTAATCCGGAGAAAAGGATAAGATATTTAAGGTTAAAATCGGACGGGATAATTAATTTGCGGGTTGAAATTGCGGTTTTAACGGCAAAATAAATATCGGCAATATTACTGGAGAAAAAAGGATACAGGATAAAGACGCTGGCAAAAACGGCAAGGACGGGGAGGATAAAGATATGTTTGTGTTTTGTTTTAATAAACAAATTTTATTTAATTTTTATATATTAAAATTTAATTTTATTATGTGACTCACAAAAATTTGAACGGTCTATAGAAAAAGAATAAAAAACACACGAACTTCCGGTTAAGTATTTTAATTATTTTAAAATAGTCTTAACGAGTGTCTATTAAATTTAGCAAGTTTACTTTTTAAAATGTCTATACATTTACATAAATAACTTTAATCTTGTCTATTCCTTAATTAAACATAATAACGGATAGAATCAATTTATTAACCAATAAGGATTGCCGATTATAATTATTTTCATCCGATTCAATAATTAAACGCTATTTATTATTCTAAATAAAGAACTTGTTTTATCGCTTTTTTTAAGAATAAAGCTATAGTGATAATATTGATTAATTCTTTTGCCATCTCAACGGAAAATTTTTCAAGCATATCTTTTAAATCACATATAATTTCTTTGTTAATTGATGAATCTTTATATATCAAATCAATGTTTTTTAAAATATCATTTAAATTATTTTCATAGTTAGTAAGATATTTTTGCAAATCATCATGAATAAACTCATAATATCCGTATATATTTTTTATAAATCCAAGAAGGGATAAAGAGGTATATATATTAATATCTGAATCATTAAATTTTTTATTATTTAACCAATAGATAGGCAGATTATTTAATTCCATTATATCGTTGTTATTAAGTTTTTTATTGAAATCATAAACACGTTGTATATTATCTAACAGATCAATTTTAGTACTCTCTTCTTCAAAAGTTAAATTTTTATGGATAGCTTTTTCATTTATATATAAAATATTAGAATTAAGATGTAATACTTCTTGATAAATATTAATACTTAAATTTTTTGTTTTCGCATTTTTAATTATATTCATTAATTCATTTATATTTTTATCCTCTATAAATTTTATAAAGTCAATTTCTTTAATATCAAGGAATCGGGCTATTTCCTGTATTGCATTATTAATACCTCCTAACAATCCTTTCCTGTAACCCTTATTGTATTCGTAATTCTCTTTTTGGCAAGCAATTTTTATTATTTCATTTGGATTTATTTCTTCAGTGCTTGGACCTTTTCTTATATAATAGACAAAATGGTTATTTTCTTTGAGTGCATATAAACTACCAGTCGGCTCCACGTCAACCAAGTAAATGCTTTTTTCTTCATCTAATTTTATCTGCATTATATTGTAATGTTTAGATAAGGACGGTTCTATATTTTTAATCCAATTATTTAATGTGTCTATATGCTTTGGTTTATTTTCTATACCTATTATTTTTTTATCACCATCGCTAACGCCAATTATTAATAATCCTCCATTAGCGTTTGCCAGACCAACTATCGGTTTTATAAAATTTTTTATATAATTCTTATCATCAACACATTCTTTAAATTCTACGTCCCTGTGCTCATTATTATAGGCTAAAAGATTTTTTATATCCTCCAATGTTATATTTTGTTTACCAAAGATTTTTTCTATATACATATCGTCGCCTATTTTACTAATAATAAAAATTAATTATATAAACCTTAAAACAATATTACTGTTTAAGCTCTATTAACGTTATTTTTTTTACTTCGTCCATTCCTCGCTCAAAATTTACAACACAATGCTGTTGATAGTTTTATTCATTCCTTAAGAAACTTGTTAAGAATGATCATAAATATTTCTTTCTGATCTTCAAACGCGACGTGCCCAGCGAACGGAATGTTTAGTAACATTGACTTTTTGACGAATGCCGACAACTCGACGACAGCTTCTCTTGATAGAAGGTGATCGTTGTCACCTCTGACAATCAGCAAAGGACAGGAAATATTCTTAACGGCTTCATTCGGACGACCGGACGAGCTTGAATCAAGCCACATTTTGACGATAGATTGAGCAAGAACATCAAAATCCGGTTCTGGATTTAATTTTTGGTAAGCGTCGTAAGTGACGGGAAACTTATTTCTCCAACTCTCTCCGGTGATTGATAGGAACATTTCTTTCACCGGTTCGGTATGTTTCAGATGCCAGGGCGAGCCAATCGTAACCAACTTTTCAATCTTCAGCGAAGTCAGCGAAGCGAGTCTGTAAGCGACAATTCCTCCATCGCTGAAACCGATGATGCTCAACGTATCAATATTGAGATGTTGGAGAACGCGTTCAACATCTTTTTGAATCTGTTCGTAGGTTAACGCTTTTGAACCGAGCGTTGACTTACCCTGCCCCCGGCTGTCAATTCCTATTACTTTAAACTCTTTATCTATGTCGGAAAGGACGATATTTAGGTCTTCAATGTTCCCGAACCCACCGTGCAAGATCAATAAAGCCGGACTGTTATCATTACCGGCAACCTCGCAATAGATTCTTGCTCCGTCAATATCTAAGTATTCTCCCGAATTATGGTCAAAATTTCTCATTTTTCCAGTCTCCATATTTATTTTATTAATTCATCAACAGTACAGTAATACCTAATTTTTTTGCAATCTTAAAAACCTGCCGATTTATTTTTTCGGACTATACAATAATAACAGATTACAAGTTTAAATCGAGCCGAGAGTTAAATGATTTTATGTAGCATTGGTTTCTGCTGCCTTCTTTAAACCCTTTAATGTGCCTGATAAGCCTTTTTTTATTTGATTACCGATTACTCGACCAAAGAAAAAAGATAAAAGCCCGTTGAACTTTACACGATGGATAACACGCGTAGCTCTTTCAAGAGTAAATATATCGTGTTCCAGTGTCATGATACACAGAGGAAGTCTGGACTGAACTATGAACGATGTATTTTCATCAACGGAAATTATTTCTATTTTGACATTCAGTCCCTTTGTAGGTTTCAGTTTGCCTTGAGTGCCGGCGGTAAATTGACCGTCAATGCTTGACGATGCCACTTCAGGGTCCCATCTGTTCCAATTTGATACATCTTTATAAATATTAAAAATGCGTTCGGAATCAGTATTGATTGTTATTTCTTCACTGAACTGAATCACCGGCTTTCTCCATTATTATAAATTAAATATAATTGTCCATTAGCCTTCCTAAAATTTCTCTATGACCGAATACAGCGGACTTTTAAAAATATTAAAACAATATAACATAACCGCAAATTATTTCATCTCATATATATCGCCAATATATTTCAAAAGCGTAACGGCGGGCATTTCTGCTATCGCGCCTGATTATTTTAAGATAATGCCGTATTCCACTCCCGATTCAAAATCCAAAGCAATATTATATATTGTTTCGTCTTTATCTAAATATTCTTTGAATAATGCAGTTTCTTTGCCTGCAGAGCTCATATTGTCGGCAATAAAAACAGCGCCAGTTTTCAACAAATGCCTGGTTGCTTTGAAAATATCCAAATAGCCTGAAGCCCATATATCGATAAAAACAATATCTATTTTTTCATTAATGTTTTTAATTGTTTCAAAAACGTCTCAATGCAATATTTTGATATATCTGTCCAATCCGGCTGATTCGGCATTTTTCTGAATCTTATCGCATTTTTTTTTACTAAATTCTGTTGCTATTACATGACCGTCATTATTAAGCTGTCTGAACGCTTCGGCAAAGTAAAGCGTAGAAACGCCTATAGAACTTCCAAGTTCTAATATTATTTTCGGCTTTAAAATCATAGCCGTCATAAACAGAAATTGCCCCATTTCAGGAGAGACGGAAAGAGTTAGTTCTTCGCTTTGAATTTTTATTTTGTATTCTTCAAGCAGTTTACCTTTTTCAATTGCATTGTATATATTATATTTAGCTAACAATTGTTGAAATTCTTCGTCTGTTCCGTTAAATTGACTTCTTGCCTGAAATATTAACTGCTTTTCATTCTCTGAATGAAGATTGCCTAAGAGCGATTTAAGTTTAGCGTTTTTTGAAAATAAATTCATAATTTATTATCCTATATTTATATCATTAAATTTAGATTTAATTTATAAAAAATTAATTGCTCAAAACATTATAAACTCTTATGGATAAGCGGTTGTAAATTTCCCCGCCATGATTTTACAATAAAAAAATTGTTTTATTTCATTGCCGACGATACCGCAAAATTAAAAAGCCTGTAATGACAGCCGATTTTTATAAATCCTGAATCTTTTAGCCATGCAAAATGTTCGCTGAGAGTAACGGGACGGTCTTTTTCCATGTGTTTTGAATACCATAATTCAGGGTTTTCGCCGTTTGATTTGATAAATCTTTTCCAGAGTTCGTATTGTTGGGTTCTTACGTCTTTGTCTTCGTCTATTATAATATCGCGGGATATAAAAACTCCTCCGGCGTTTAATGCGGAGTAAGCCGTTTTATAGAACTCTTTTCTTTCTTTATGCGTTAGATGATGCAGCGTAAGACCTGCAAGGATAATATCGTAACTATCCCCTATAGCGTCTGTTTTAAAATCTCCTTTCTTTAATTCAAATCTGCCCGAATATTTAGAAAGTTTGTTATCATACGCCTTAAGCATTTCTTCGGTTAAATCAAATCCGACTATATGAGCCCGGGAATATTTTTTAAAAATCTGTTCGGAAAGAACTCCGTTGCCGCATCCCAAGTCAAGCACTCTGTATGCTTTTTCTTCTTCAGGGAGTAAATCGTATATAATTTTGTGCTGTTCTAAATACCCGGGAATAAGCCTGACCATCAATTCTTCGTAGCCGTCAGCCTGCTTTCCGAAATGTTCTTTAACCTCATTTTGATTCATAATATAAAAAACCCGTTAAAGATGTAAATATAAATTATATTGCGCTGTTTTTAACAAATATAATCGTTTCTTTTATACCTTCGCCGTAAGGCATAGGTTTATAGTTAAAATATTCATTGAACTTAGACGAATCAAAATGATAATCAAATTTATATTGATACAGCATCTCGTATAACTCAGACGCTTTTTTATCAAAAACCCCTGCCGTTTTTACCATCCATTTTTTCAAAACAGAATACTTAGGATTAACCCCTAACTCGCCTGCAGCTATTTCAATAAAAGTTTTTAAATTAATTGCAGGATTAAATGTCGGCAAATGCCATATCTGATTGAAAGTGTCGTTTTTACTTGTCAATAAATACAGTCCTTTTGCGCAATCAATTGTATAGGTAAATGAATGGGGCTTGGTAACATCAGCCATCCATTGTGCGCTTTTACCCTGCATAAGTTTTTCTATAACTAAAACGTAAACCATGCTTGTTTTAGTTATGTGCGGTCCGTATAAATCGGCGGCTCTTGCTATAATCGCCTGAATGTTTCCTTTTTTCATTTCGTTTTCCAGCATGTTTGCGATTTTTGCGCGCACTTCGCCTTTTCTGCTAACAGGATTATACGGGGTGGATTCCGTCATTTTGCCGTCAACCTTTCCGTACATATAGACGTTATCAAAGAAAACTAATTTAGCTTTCGCTTTAATGCATGCGTCTATCGTATTGCGCATAATCTTCGGCCATAACTCTGTCCATATCTTATAATCATAGGGCAACCCGACGCATAAATAAACTATATCGGAGCCTTTAATGCTTTCAAAGGTTTCATTGGATGACGTTATATCGGCTTTGAAAGACTCTGTTCCGTCTATCGAATATTTACTTCTCGAGACTAATCTGACGCTTTGTTCGTTTTTAAGTAATTCATAAGTTAAAGCGTTTCCGATAGAACCGCCTGCTCCGAGAATTGTATGCTTCATGATTTTATGCGTCCCAAATAGAAATATAAATTAATTTAGCCCTCTTCCGCGTCCGGAAGGTTTTCATAAACCTGTTCGATTGTTTTATTTTGGGTTAAGACATTTATAACGGAAGGCAAAGGTTC
>JAKACI010000225.1 GCA_021821565.1 bacterium
TATTCAATTAAAAAATCATTTGCTTTTGCCGGGTATGACTGCTATACCTAAAATTTATATTGAGAAAAAAGCGGGCATAATAGCCGTCCCAAACACCGCTTTAAGGTTTATTCCTGCAAATGAAAGTAAACATATAATCAATAAAATTACCGATGAATTAAAAACAGGCGAAGGCGTAGTATGGATTTTGCAGCAAAACAAGCCTGTTCCTGTTATCGTAAAATTAGGTATTAACAATAACAGCTACACAGAGATAATATCTAATAAAATCAAAATAGGCTCTGAAGTAATAACAGGATTAAATTCTTCAAATAATGCGCAAAATAAGCAGCCTCAAGGACCGAAAAGAAAAATGTTTTTTTAATTGAATAATTTAAATAAACTAAATAATGATAAATAAATAACTAAATTAAATTTCAATAAATAAATACCTTAAATCACCGTTAGAAATTTATTTTTATGGATTCCTGTTTTCGCAGGAATGACAATGCGGGGATTTAACTTTTCACCCAACGGGTATCATTCCCGCGAAAACAGGAATCCAGTTTTTATTATATGTTGAAACAATTTTAGTTGAAGTAACTTTAATAGTTTCTAACGGTGATTTAAGGAAATAAATAAATAAATAAATTATATTAACAATATCATTAATTTTTAATATTTATTATTTAATTATACTTACTAAGCATAAATAAATATTAAAAGTTTATAATTTATAATAATACATAACTAAAAATAAAAGCAACGCTATGAATGATTTTAAAAAAAATAACGGCGGCGGCGATATTGTAATAAATCTTGAACATATCGGAATGATTTATAAAACAGGCAGCATTAATTACGAGGCTTTAAAAGACATTAATTTAACCATATATAAAGGCGAATTCTTTTCAATTATGGGTGCTTCAGGTTCCGGAAAATCTACAATGATGAATATTCTCGGCTGTTTAGACAAACCTACTTCAGGAAAATACTTTCTTGAGGGTATGGATGTATCTAAGTTAGACAAAGACCGGTTAGCCGAAATAAGAAATAAAAAAATAGGCTTCGTTTTTCAGGGTTTCAATCTTATTCAAAGACTTTCCGTTATTGAAAATGTGGAACTTCCTTTATTTTATGCCGGGTTACCGCATAAAGAAGCCGTTATGGAAGCAAAAGATGCTCTGCGCTTAGTGGATATGGACGAAAATAAAGAAAATAATTTTCCAAATCAAATATCGGGCGGAGAGCAGCAAAGAGTTGCTATTGCAAGAGCAATAGTGCATAATGCGTCTATAATTATGGCTGATGAACCAACCGGAAATCTTGATTCAGTCAGAAGCAGCGAACTTATGTCTTTTTTTAAGAAAATAAATGAAGAAAGGAATGTTACAATAATACTTGTAACGCATGAAGCAAATGTGGCTGCATTTGCCAAAAAACATATAATCGTTAAAGACGGGCATATAGTCAACGGTTAAATCTATCAACAATTATTAACCGTCATATAATAATGTTGATAAATAAAATAAATATAAATATAAATATAAATAATATAAGAGTGAATAAAATAATAAATAGGAATAAATAAACGGCAGCTGTCCCTATTTATAATTTATACTATTTTATAGATATAAAAAAGATAGTGTTATAAAAATCATAAATTTCATCTTCAGTTTGAGTTTGAGTTTGGGTTTAATATATCTTGGTATTTTTAAAATATTTAATGAATATATAAATAAATGCGGTATAAATTATGAAATTTCCTATTTTACTTGACATACAATCGGCATTTAAAACATTTACCCGAAATAAAGCAAGGTCTTTTCTTACGACTCTCGGGATAATTATCGGAGTTGCATCAGTAATTGCAACCGTCAGTATAGGTCAGGGGGCATCGGCATCAGTTCAGAATGCTATTAATGCTCTCGGCTCAAATCTTCTAATAATTATTCCCGGCTCATCCAATCTCGGCGGTGTAAAAACAGGATTTGGAGAGCTATCTACCTTAACTTTAAACGACGCCAAAGCAATACGGAAACTTCCTGCAGTAAAAACAGACTCGGCAAATATAAGAATGAATGAACAGGTTATATGGAGAGGAAATAATTGGGGAACATCTGTTTTGGGAGCAAGTTCAACATTTCCCGTTATAAAAAATTGGCCTGTAACTAAAGGTGAATTTTTTGATCCTCAGCAGGTAAATACCGCAGCCAATGTTGCAGTAATCGGAAGTACCGTTGCAACTCAGCTTTTTGGACTTATGAATCCCTTAGGACATATAGTTTTAATACATAATGTACCGTTTAAAGTCATAGGTGAATTAAAAACTATAGGATTTAACGCCTTTGGTCAAGACCAGGATGATATAGTAATTATACCAGTAACAACAATGATGGAAAAAGTGGCAGGTATTTCTTGGATAAACATAATTATGGTATCGGCAAAATCCAAGCAAGACACTTTATCGGCTCAAAATGAAATTACGGCTCTTTTAAGACAAAGACACCATATACCTCCGCATAAACCAAGCGATTTTTATGTAAGAAATTTAACTCAAATTGCCCAGACAGCCGGCTCAAGCGCTCAAATATTTACCATACTTTTAGCTGCGGTTGCTGCGGTTTCTCTGCTGGTAGGAGGCATAGGAATTATGAATATAATGCTTGTATCCGTTACCGAAAGAACAAAAGAAATAGGCATAAGAATGGCAGTAGGAGCAAAAAAAAATGATATTTTGAAACAATTTTTAATTGAGTCGTCGGTTTTAAGTTTATTCGGAGGAATATTAGGAATAGGGCTTGGCATCGGCATATCCGATTTAATTTCTATTATTTCGCCGCTTAAAACTATTCTAACTATTGAACCTATTATTATATCAATTATATTTTCGGTAGGGGTAGGTGTATTTTTCGGTTTTTATCCTGCTTATAAGGCATCAAACTTAAATCCTGTTGAAGCGCTGAGATATGAATAGATAAAAGTGGCGGAGTTGGGTTAATAAATTTTGCAAAAACAATTTTCTTTTTCATAAGAATCATTTGAATGGTCAGGTTCTATAAGTATTCCTTTAAAGAAAGTATTTGGAAATATTTTTTTATCTTT
>JAKACI010000226.1 GCA_021821565.1 bacterium
TCGGCTCTTAACCATTTTTCCTGAACATTGTGCAATCTATCGCAAGACAAAATAATTTGGTTACAGTATATGCGGAATTAAATCCAAATCTGCAAATTTACAGCACCGATGGAAAGTCTAAAAAACTTTATACCGAGTTTATGAAAAACATATCTACTAAAAACAGCAGAAATAATCTAAGAGCCGTTACAGAAAAATTTATTAATGAAATTCTTATTTTAAAAGATCAAAGTAATGATGAAAAACAATTAGACAGCTTAATTAGAGAAAAATTAAAAGGCATAACGGAATTGGCATGCGGATACGATTTTGCAAGCGTTTTGTATAATTATTGGGAAGGATATTATAAAAATAACGAAGAATTAAAAGATGCGGCGGAAAAATGGTTAAGAGCCGAATATAATAGAAAAACCGATGCCAGAGCGACTCTTAATGTTAGCAGTATAATAGGCGACGATTCATATTACGATCATCTTAAGATTTTGTCCCGCTTTGTAAGATTGACGGGATATAACGGACTCATGGTAGTAATAGACGAAGCATCAAATTTATATAGGGTTAATAATTCGACCTCAAGGAATAAAAATTATGAACAAATTAGATATATGATCGACGACATTTTACAAGGTTACGGAGTTGAGGGCATGGGGTTTATAATGAGCGGAACCCCTGAATTTTTAGAAAATAAAAACAGAGGATTATATAGCGACGAAGCTTTAAGGAGCAGACTTTTAGAAAATAGATTTAGCAATAATGATTTTGTCGATCACAGCGGCATTGTTTTAAGACTTTCCAATCTTACTAAAAATGATGTTTTGCTTCTTCTAAAGAAACTTCGCAGCGTTTTTTATGAAGGCGACGAGACTAAATATATTAAATGTATGCCGGACAATGCTATTAATATATTTATTAATCACTGCTACAGTAAAATAGGGGAAGACTATTATAGAACCCCAAGAAACACTATCAAAGAATTTCTCGACCTGCTTGCCATTTTAGAACAAAACCCTGATGCTAATTGGTATGATTTAATAAACCAGGTAGAAATTAAACCGGATAAAGAAAATGACTCAATTGATTTTATTGATGACGATACGTCCGATAATATCGATTTAAATAATGATTTATCTAAATTTAAACTATAAAATTTATGTATTCAGAAAGTTACGAATTGTTAGATAAAAAAATTCAGAAATGGATTTACTCAAAAGGTTGGAAAGATTTAAAAGATTTTCAAAAAAAAGCTATTCCTGTTATTCTTAAGCACGAAAAAGACGTAATTGTGTCTGCTACGACTGCATCGGGAAAAACAGAATCCGTTTTTTTGCCTATTTTGACATACATGCTGAATAAAGGAACTAACAACACGTTTGTTTTGTATATTAGCCCTTTAAAAGCTCTAATTAACGATCAGTGGGACAGATTGACCCAGTTGTGTAAAGATTTAGATATTCCGGTTAACCCTTGGCACGGCGATATATCAAGTTATAAGAAAATAGCTTTAAGCAAATATAACGGGTTAAACGGCATATTAATAATTACTCCGGAATCTTTAGAAGCTTTATTGATGAAAAGAGGTCTGGAATTAGCAAATATTTTTAGAAATCTATCATATATAGTCGTAGATGAACTTCATTCTTATTTTAATACTGCAAGAGGCAAACAAATTCAGTCGCTAATAAATAGGATTGAGTTTCTGGTAAATAATAAAAATCCTATTATAGCTCTATCGGCAACTTTAGGGGATGAAAATCTTGCTAAAAAATTTTTGAGGTCTAATCTTAAAAGCGAAGAAGACATAGAAATTATAGTAGATGAACATAAGCAGTCGATTGAAATCCAAATAAAAAATTATAATGAAGATAATTTATGTAAAAATATTTTAAACGACCTTTACGATAGTAAAAATTTAATATTTATCGATAACAAAAAAGGAATAGAAATTTTTTTGGAACGCATTAAAAAAGAATTTTTTGCTAATAATTTTAACGACGATTTTTTATTTTTACCGCACTATTCTAATCTCTCTAAAGAAATCAAAAAATATACAGAAAATATTTTGAAAAATTTAGATAAACCTTTAAATGTAGTTTGCTCCAGCACTCTTGAATTAGGCATAGATATCGGTTCCGTAAAAAGCGTTGCGCAGGTCGGGTTGTCTCGTTCGGTATCCAGTTTAAGGCAAAGAATAGGCAGATCAGGAAGAAAAGAAAGGGAGCATCCTATTTTAAGGTGGTATTTGCCGTCAAGAGTTCCTTTTACGATAATGCAGCCAAAAGTGATATATGACAGCGGTATGAATTTATTATTTATAAGGTCTATCGCTATGGCGGAACTTCTTAAAGAAGGCTGGTGTGAGCCTTATGACGACAGCCAGATAGACGTATCTACCTTAATTCAACAGTTACTCTCGTCTATTGTCCAGTATAACGGTTTAAGCCCTTTGAATGCTTACATACTTTTGTGCAAAAAAGGACCGTTTAAAAATATTACCGAGATGGATTTTATGTCCCTGCTTAAAGTGTTGCATAAAAAAGAAGTTATTATTCAAAATAATCAAGGGTTTTTACTGCTGGGAAAATACGGCGAAAAAATTACCTCAAATTATCATTTTTACGCAACGTTTAGAACTGATAACGAATTACACATATTTGAAGGGGAAAAAGAAATCGGGTCGGTGCCGATAGATTCGAATTATAAATTACTTGAAAAAAATACGCTTTTTAGATTTCAAGGAAAAGTATTCAGGGTTGTTGACGTAAATGATAAAAAAAACAAAATTTTAGTCGAATATATGAAAAAATATTATAAAGACGCCGAAGATATAAAGTATAATTCAGAAAATTTGATTAATCATCATGAAAGAGTCGCCAACAAGATGTTGGAGATTTTATCCTCTAATTATCAAATACCGTATTTGGGCGAGATAGAAAGTTCTATTCTTGCAAAATCACGGGAATGTTTTCGAGAGTTAAATAATAGGGGTGATAAAATATTTGAAAATATTCAGCATGTAAAGATTAAAGAGAGTTTTATATGTCTTTATTTATGGAAAGGATATAAGATTATTAATACGCTG
>JAKACI010000227.1 GCA_021821565.1 bacterium
TTTAATTTCAATGATATACCCGACTATAAACCGATTAAAGCAGAAGGCAAGAATGATAAAGAAAAAGTTCGAAAAAATGAAAATTACATATCGGACAACAACATTCAAAATATTGACGATAACCACGTAAAATATAATTATGTTAGAAACATTTTAAACGCTGAAGATTTAGAGAATAAATCAGTCACCTGTAAAAAATCTGACTTTCCTTTTACGCTTATAACTCCTCCAAATCATTTTTTCTTAAATTCTACTTTTGCGAATATATCTTCTCTTAGAATTAAAGCCAAAGAACCATTATTAGAAATTAACCCTGAGGATGCTAAAGGATTAGAAATAAACGACGGAGATATCATTGAAATTAAAAATACAAGGGGTTGTGTTTTAATAAAGGCTAAAATTATAAATTCTGTCTTACCCGGCGTTGTAGTTTCTGCAGGTTTATGGTGGAGTGAAAATTATCAAAACCAAAGCGGCGTGAATGCTTTAACACCTGATGATTTATCGGATATCGGCGGCGGAGCTACTTTTTTCTCAACTTTTGTGAAGATTAACAAAAATTAAAAATATACCTCTCAATTTTAATTATATTAGAATTTACTTAATACATTATATTGCTCAAATCTTTAAAATAAAACTTCCGCAAATATAAAGGGCTTTCTTCATAGCATATTGTGCTTTTGAATCAAGCCCTTAATGTCTTCGTTTTTATTTGCAAGATTTGCACGAATGGCACGAATATTTAATTCCATGACTTTCCATAATAATATAATTAAACTTTTCTACAGGAATTTCTTGCAACAATGGTGCTTCATACTTGTTTTTCATAGATTAATTCACCTCCTTATAACTGGCTTTATAGGGTACTGTCAACTACTTTGTGTAAATTTGACAAAATGTCAAGTTGTGCTACTAAGCCCTTTTTTCAATTTATATTTATTTCAATAATATTTATGTTCTCATAATATATTTTAATTGATTCTGTTATTTAATTATCTGCAAAAGTACAAGTTATAAAATGTTTGTCTATAAATACTTTTGTTATATCGTCAAAATCATTGTTAAATATTTCGGCTGAAACGTCAAACAAGTTAAGAATTATATCTTTTATATCTTTATCGGTTTTATTACCGTCGCATAGCGATAAAATTTTAAAAGATACCTCGTTTAACTTATATATATTGCCTGCGCCTGTATCAAAAAGCATATAACCGTTCTCATCGTTATGCAAACTAAAGTTTTCAGAAAGTTTATATATTTTCATCATTGTGAATTTTTAAAAAAAATGGTTAATTACAACCATAGTTAATGTTTTTATTAAAAAATAGTTATATATTTTTTTGAGGGTTAAATCCAGCACTGAGGATCTTTTGCGTTAAAATCATTATGGTAATAATAGCTTATCGCTTTGCAGCCGCCGCATCTTTCAAAATGCGAACATTCTAAACATTCCTTCGATAAATTATTCTTTTTTCTCATTTCCCATAGCACTTTTGAAGTGTACCATATCTTAAACAGCCCGTCGTCTATAATGTTTCCTATAGGCAGATAAAGCCGCCTGCATGGAAGAACAGTTCCGTCATGAAGGATACAAATTGAAGACAATCCGACGGGACAGTATCCTCCAATATTTTCATCTACCAGATTCCATAACGGTCTTGAGGCTGCAAGTTTTGTTTTTTTATCCGAGAAAACTTGCTTAGATTTAACATAAACATCACTGTAAACTTTTTTTAAATCCTGCGGCTGTATGAAAAATTCACTTTTCTCTGCTTCGCTCATCGTCGTCATCCTTTCAACAGTCAGCGTATCGGCGTTAAGTTCATGAGCCAGACCCGGCATATTTACGGCAGACCCTATATTTTTACTGTTCAGAGTGAACATTATTGAGGTTTTAACTCCTGCCTCTTTTAATTTTTTAATAGCATTTACCGTTTTTAAAAATGTCCCTTCGCCCCTGATGGCTTCATGGGTTTTAGCATCCGCTCCGTCAAGCGATATTTGTATTTCGGTTATCTTTTTATATTTTTTAATTTCCGCTATCAGATTATCGTCTATCAGGGTTCCATTAGATAAAATAGCGATATATTTAAAATTGGGCGAATTTTCAATGAGACTTGCCAAATAAAACAGGCTTGACGGTTTCAAAAACGGTTCACCGCCCGTCAGTGAAATTACCCCTTTCGTATTCCATTTAGCCATTGCCTCGTCAAGTCTTGAAAAAATCAATCTAAGCTGCTCTAAATCAGGCTCCTTATAAATATAATCATCCTGATAACAGTGAACGCATCTTAGATTGCAGCTTTCAATAAAGTGCCACTGGATATAAAATTCATTTTCTTCTTTATTTGAATATTTGTCCATATAAAAATATTATACACGATAAATTATAAATAATGTTAAAAATAATCTTGAGTGCAACAAATTGAACGCTCCCAAACAATAAACGCCTTACTATTTATTTTATAACAATTTTATCGGTATAAATTATTTGTATAAGATAAATAGCAAGGCTTAATTCCTTATGCGCTAACTGCGCAATTAAAAACAGGCTCTTCAGGTATAGCAAGAATCTTTATTTCCATAGCTTTCCATAAGGATAAGGTTAAACTCATCTGCTTGTATTTCTTGAAACAGCGGTGCTTCATACTTGCTTTTCATAGATTAATTCACCTCCTTATTTATATTTTTTACGGATATACTACATTTACCACCGGCCAATTAATTAACATCTTTCTGAGTAGTGATTTTTGTGAAGGAGTAAGCAGGCTGGTAGCTTTCATATGCGCAGATATCATTGCTTTTGCAAGCGATATTTCTGCATTTCCGTAAGCTTTATCGTAGCTTATTAATTTGCTTGTACTTGGATTATTTTTATTAACCTCCATATAAAACGCCTTTTTCGTCTTGTTTAAAATCTTAAATTGAGGTATAGCTTCATCCTCCATTTTTTTCACAAGCATAGCTTCCTGCTTTACTTGAAGGGGCGTTAATCTTAAAATTTTACGATTATTAAAAATCAGATGAGCACCGGG